>NZ_JBRIIQ010000004.1:0-102434 GCF_052976905.1 Glaciimonas sp. GG7
AAATCGATGATGCACATCGTCACCGAAGTTGATCCGCACAGCGGTGCGATCTTTGCCCAGAACGCCTACAACACGGACTTTCCCCAACGCACAGCCTTCTTCGATGTCGATGATCCTAATCGCAACATGACTTGCGACCGTACCGAGTTTCTCGGTCGCAACGGGTCGCTGCAACAACCGCGGGCACTGGAGCGTACCCATTTATCGGGAAAAACCGGAGCGGGGCTGGACCCTTGCGCCGCACTACAAGTACCGATTAGCCTTGCCGATGGCGAAGGAAGACAAATTGTTTTCATGCTCGGCATGTCCAAAAACGGCAGCGCCGAGGCCAGTACTTTAGTACGCACACTACGCGGCACGGCAGCCGCCCAAAGCGCGCTCGACGCGGTGCATCGGTATTGGTTTCAGACTCTGGGCACCGTCCAGATCGATACGCCAGACCCTGCACTCAACGTCCTCACCAACGGCTGGCTGATGTATCAAACGATTGCTTGCCGACTATGGGCACGCAGCGGCTACTACCAATCCGGCGGCGCGTTCGGGTTCCGCGATCAGCTACAAGACGGTATGGCGCTAATCCACACCCAATCGCACTTATTACGCGCCCATTTGTTACTCTGCGCGGCGCATCAATTTATCGAGGGCGACGTGCAGCATTGGTGGCATCCTCCGTCAGAGCGCGGTGTGCGCACCAAATGCTCAGACGATTTTTTATGGCTGCCGCTGGCGACCTGCCGTTATGTCATCGCCACCGGCGACACCAGCGTACTCAATGAAAACGTCCATTTTATCGAAGGCCGTCCGGTCGGTGACGAAGAGGATTCATATTACGATCTGCCCACCCGTTCCACCAATGTAGCGAGTCTGTATCAGCATTGCACGCGCGCGATCACACACGGCTTGCGCTTCGGTAGCCACGGCCTGCCCTTGATCGGTTCATGCGACTGGAATGATGGCATGGACAAAGTCGGTGAGCATGGGCGCGGTGAAAGCATCTGGCTAGGCTGGTTTCTCTACGACGTATTAATAAACTTTGCCGAAATCGCGCTGCACCATAGCGACACTGCATTTGCCGAACTGTGTAAGATCGAAGCCGAAAAACTGCGCATCAATATTGAAGCCCATGGTTGGGATGGCGCATGGTATCGGCGCGCCTATTTCGATGACGGTACGCCGCTCGGGTCGGCTGACAACGCCGAATGTCAGATCGATGCAATCTCACAAAGCTGGGCCGTCATCTCCGGTGCCGGCAATCCCCAACGCGCAAAGACGGCAATGGATGCGGTCGATCAACGCTTGGTCCGGCGCGACGCTGCGCTGATCCAATTACTTGATCCACCATTCGAGAAATCGGCGCTGAACCCCGGCTACATTCGCGGCTACCCTCCCGGCGTGCGCGAAAATGGGGGGCAATACACCCACTCCGCCATCTGGACCATCATGGCCTTTGCCCGCCAGGACGACCAACAACGCGCATGGGAGCTACTAGACCTGATTAACCCCATCCACCACGGCCAGAACGCCGCCACCGTCGCCACTTACAAAGTAGAGCCCTACGTCATTGCCGCCGATGTCTATGGCGTCGCCCCGCATATCGGGCGCGGGGGCTGGACCTGGTACACCGGCTCTGCAGGATGGATGTACCGGCTCATTACCGAGTCGTTGCTCGGCATGGCATTAGAGCGTGAGCAGCTATCGTTCAATCCCTGCCTGCCAGCAAAATGGCCGCGTATTTCAATTCACTACCGCTACCGTAGCAGCGTCTACCACATCGGCGTGACGCAATATAAGGACGGAAAAAATACTGTCACCGTGGACGGCGTGTTGCATGCTGGCGCAGTGCTGACGTTGATTGACGATCAGAAAGAGCATGCAGTGGAGATAAGGATCGTCACTCCCGCCAGCATCCAAACCAATGGGAGCCGGTAATAGACAAAAAGGGTAATGCGTATCGGCATTACCCTTTTTTGGCCTTTTATAACGATGGCAAACATGACAACATGCGGCCCACTTATAAATTAGTTAGTAATCCGCTCAAGAGCTATATCGCTGACTAATGCACCGCACGCTTCCCCTTCTTTACTTGTCGACTGGAATTGAATTTGAGGATGATTCTGGACAAAATCCATACCACCATAAATTGATGTGAATTCAATAATTTCATTTCGCCATTGTTGCGATGCATCAACGGAAAATGATTTTTTTACTAGAATATCTTGATTTGAAGCACCAAGATTAAAACCAATACTCACTTCAAAAGTTTGCTTACCAGGAAATTTCTCACTATCTGCTGCACACCAAAGTTTGGGGTTACTACCCACACGGAAACTTAAGTTCCAGTCGGGTTGAAGAGGCTGAATCTGACTTGGTTCAGGATGAATAGTTTGTTTGATACTGCCAGGGGCATAGCCGGTTTGTGAATTTAATTCTATGGCTTGAGAGTCTGAACCCGTCTGAGCTGATAGTGCTGAATGCAGTATCACGGCCGGGCTAGCATTCCAGCCACCAAAGTTTCCTAAAACAACGATACTTTTCCGCTCCCACGGGAAATTGTTGTAGTCTAAAAATTGCCCGTCGCGTAGTGGTTCTGAGTAAATATAAACGCATTCATCACTATTATTTTCCGTCCAATCTCCTCTAAAACTTTCTGTTTGTGCAGTCAACATAATATGTCGATCAATATTGACGCCCATAGGAACGATGGCGCAAGAAGAAGCACGTTCACCGGTATGTCCATTCACCCACCATTGCACATTTTTATTGGGGGTTCCATCGGCATTTAATGCACGTAAGGTGGCATTGTTATTAGCGTTAATTTTGTAAAGACCTGATGCGCTGAATGTGTCATTTACTAAAACGTGCAGTTGTTCCCCATCAAGACCGGACTTGGTAATGATCATTTCTATTTCATCTTCAGGGACAATGCAATCCGCATCAATTGTACATTTGATGTAGTGAGGATTTTTTTCATAACGAACAAAGGGCATACCGTACGTATCTCCATAATCCGTTTGTATAAAACTGCCATGAATAAACCGTGTTTGAACACCTCCGGCAAAATCGATTTCATCCCATCCTGCTCCTTGTTCTTTACCTACAGAGCGATCTGCATCGATTCCTCCCGGAGCATTAATAACATAAACATATTTACCATAAGCAGGAGCAACTGCGCCATTTCGAGAGGTATAAATAAGCGCTGAGTCATACACTGCGTCTCCGCCAGCGACCAATTTAAGGTGTCCATAGTTTGGATTTGCAGGAACCAATCCGAATGTAAAAACTTCATCAGGCGTACGTGCTAATTCACTACCAGAAAATAGCCAGTTTGGAGTGGTTCCAGCGGCCCAAATAATTTCTTTGAATTGCGAATTTTCAGCGTTATCAGATTGTGCTTTATGTAAATTTGCACAGAAAGTAGTTGTGGTGGATAGCCAATTTCGATACCACATTTGTTCTTTTATTGGATCTTTTGATGAGAGCAACCATTGAGGATCTTTATCATTAGGTACGCATTTTTCTGGTATGGACTGGTAGTTTGTCGGTAAAAATGGTGAGATCAGTATCGGAGAGTTGCTGATAGTGGCGGACGAACTTAACGAGAGCGAGCAAAGCGTTAATGCACTTAATAAATTCCGAAAAAAAACCATAAAATCTTTCTGATGTAGTTTTGTATGACCCTGTAATACAAAAATTGAGAAAATACGTCACTGCTGCATTGGAGGTGTTTCGATAACCTTGCAGTTCAGCAGGGGCGTACTCACAGCGAATATTGCCTCCGACGTTTTACAGAGTTATGAAAGCGATGACTTTCACAATTGAGCTTATTGCCGACTCCTGTCACGCAGCCCTCAAAAGTAGTTATTCTTTAAAAAAATCTAACCAGGGTATTGTGGAAGAATTAACGCCGATACTGAGTTATCTGATGCCGCCGGCGAAAGCGTCATGCCTCTCTTCTGACTGCGAGAATTACGGTGAGCCCATTGAGTCAGCGTCGGTGCGCTACTATCGAAATGGCAATACCGGCAAGGATTCTCCGCGATATAGGTGCCGTGCTTTTGGTAAGACATTCTCCAAGGCCGCGACCAGCACCTCGCGCCAGCGCTTGCCCCACAAGAATAAATTGATATTCAAGCTCCTCATGAACAAAAGTTCGTTTTCGCAGATTTGCGAGGTGGCGAATGTCGATATTAATACGGTCTCCCACCGACTCAGCTTCATCCATACGCAGCGTCTGCGAACCTGAAAACGTCCAGAAAATGCGCGAAATCATCCGGGTTTATTAAAATGACTGTCTTGCCGGAGCCGATAGCCTGATTCCCGCAATGCACCCTGGCTTGGCAGACGCCGTCGTTGACATCGAAGACATCCTTTATTTCCAAAAAAAATAGCCGTTCCTGAAAAGGGTACGGCCATTCGAATTACGTCTATTTCAGCTCAAAAACCATTTGAAAAATTCCACAGATTAATTCAGTAGCTTGGCAGACGCGCATTACCTTTTTTAGTACGCAAAATATCGCGTTAAATTGTGTTGCATTTTTTTGTTGTACAGCTATGGGCTTACCAAAAATTAACTCGGCAACCCCATCGCATGAAGAACCCTGTCTTCATCTTTTGCCATCTGCGTCACGCCGCTTCGATGAGGAAGCCAACCATCGGCGCTGGCGGTCAGCGCTTTGCAGATGCGTGGGAGCGGCTTTTCAATCACTCCCGTCTCCATGAGCCAATTTTCAAATATCACTCTCAGAGTCCGGTCATGGTACGGCTCGGTTATATACGAAGGTGCGATCACCACTAATTCTTCCGGATAGTACAGCTCGATAAAAGCACCTAACAGCTTGCGCTTATCGCTCATCAACTCGGTGCCATGTTTATTGAAAAAATAAACCGGGTTCGAGTTAATCACCAGATTAGTCGTTGTGCTGCCGCGCTCAATCTTAAAAGCCTTCAAGGGCCCAGCACCTTGCACTAACGGTGCAAACTGTAACTTCAGGGGGGTGGCGTGGTGGGTCTCAATCCAGAGTAAATGCATATCGTTAAAGCGCTTGTTTTGCATGAGTGGCTTTCTCACATCCGCGATCAACGCACGTATCTGGTCCGTCTCAGCCGCCGCTGTCATACCGTCTAACTGTGTACGCAACATAGACACTATTGGCCATTGCCCGCGGCCAAGGTTTTGTTCCAACAAGGTATCGAATTTCTGCATTTCCAGTATCGTCACGCGCGGTGTGGCGATACTCCGTAACACGTCAGGATGACCGAATGGTTTGGCTACGTCTTCGAAAATACTACTCAGATAGTTATCCTCAGCATTCATATAGTCCACTAACCTGCCGATGCCGTTGGTCTGTTCTGCCACTGTGTTTACCTGTCCATGCAACTTTCCCAAAAATGCTTTTTCGTAGCAGAGACGTTTGTCTATCAACACTTGAGAGGCCTGACGTTCAATTTCATCGCTGAGTACGACATTGGGACCCCGATGCTGTCGCGCCAGAGACCGGGGAACGTCTTCTAAACTCGTTAATAAATGCATCGGCTCATGCAGATGCATTTGTCGTTGCGAAATCGATTTAGGACCCCGCTCCGTCATATAGTGAATCTTCTTTAACTCTGCTGCGTTGATAAAATAAATGGTATCGCCGTCGGCCCTGGCACGTTCCGCATCGAAAACAACTTTGATGAGTTTTCCTTTATTTTTTTTTATCGAATTTGTTAAAACAGCCCGCATCAATGGCGATCCTTTATAAAACATCTCCATATTTTTTATAAACTCACTCGCCTCTGCATGGGCCGGATTTTCAAACTTGAACGTACTATAAAAAACGCTGAGAAAGTCGGAATCCCAATCGTTGAGACCGCGGGTAGCTTTGATTTTGTTAAGATAATCAACAAGGGGCTTCACGCTGGGACGCTCACTTATTTCACTCGCAGAGAGGCTGGCGCTACCACCGGGTAGCCCTTCGCTGGCCCCCATCCGGTTTGAAACAGTATCCATACGAAAAATCGGCCGTGCGTCGCGTATCGGATTCCCGGAAAAATCGCACGGGATCATACAAAATATGTCGGGTCGTACTACCACTACGCGCCCATCGCCCGACTCTACCAAGGGCAACACCTCTTTGGTTGGCGTAACAAAATTTATATTTTTCTCACCGTTCAGTACACGTGCAGCGCGTTCATTGAACGAACTACTATCCACAAATCGGTGCATTTTAACGTTGTGGGCATCGTCATTAATAATCAATTTGCGTTTGCTAAGCGTAAGGTCACCGGCGAACTCGGGGAAATGGATGCTCGCCTCTTTGAGCATTTCAACTTTGGCAGCATCGACTGACGACATCCGCAGCGCGTTTTTAGAAAAAATTAACTTCCATGGAGCTGCATCGACAACTTTAACTATCCCTTTTCGCACGAGTCCTTCGAACACGCCCAACATTAAAATCCCAATGGCATCTTCACCAAGACTAAGCGCGCCTTTCGTGACCTCGGTGCCGTTTAACGTTGCTATGCCTTCTACAACCTCAATCGTCCCCTCCAAAAATGGCACGAGTTCTACCACTTCTTTTGCCGCTTGTTTCATGCTGAGTCCTTCGATCAGTAAGTGCCTGATTGAGGTACCAACAAAATAGTTTTTTAATGTTGTATACCAGACCCCGACCTGGCTTTCGGGTGGTATACCTATTATTTGCGTTACGCTCAACTCGAGCAGATCATCGACATTTTTTTTAACAAACGTGACACCGCTCATGCGCAAGCTTTCCAGAACTCTGGCCCGCACCGCTGGATTCTTATATAACAATGCCCTGAACTCGGGTTCGATTTCTTTTGCAGCTGACATGACGTCGTTGATACTACGTTGCTTAAACGTGATGCCATGCGGCTCAAGCCGATTTTTTAACTTATATTCTTCCAACGGCGAAATGTAACGCGGCACGTCTCTACGAAAAATACCAGGCAGACCCACTGTCACCCATCGCGGCGTTTTAGTCTCAGCCTCGGTCATTCCTAAACGCCCTTGCAATTGCCGGCGAATTTCGGTATCCCGATTGTATGCAGGTGGTTTTTGATACCCTTTCAGGGCGTCGTTGAACGCCTCTTGAAGCGTCTTTACCAGATCACCCTCGCTGTCATAGTTAATGAATTCCGATGCACTCATACAATCGCTGTAATACTTATTGATGGCAGACATGAATGGCAGTATTTCATCCGGTGCCGATTGATGATAAGGCTGCCCGGCATAGTTCAGGCTTGGTAAAAAATTATGTAGCCAAAGTCGTAAGTCTTCATCTGCGAACAAGGGGACAAAGCGCTGCTCGACCAGTTTTACTGTACGCTGTTCCCGCGTCTCGCCAGTGTCCATGTTCAGTAGTGGTATGCCAAGACAGGTAGCCCGATGTAAAGCAGCTAGAAGCGATGGGGTAAATGCATTTTGTGAATTTTCAAACCACTCGGCATCCAACCTGATCAAATCTCTCACCATCGGTGCCAGATTATTGGTATCACACACACTCATCCGGTGTGACGGCCCCTCGAGCGGATTAATGGTCGCGCTCGAATGGTGGGGGCTGCCAATCGGATATTTCGTATCAATCTTCCAATCAATCATCATTTTTTTGATGATGTCTGTCAGCTCTGGAAGCGTAAGCCAGACATCGTCGATTTGGACGGTATCGGGGCGTCGCGCGTAGCGCTCTGGCAGAGATGGCGACAGGGGATGGGCGAACTGGTTTCTGAGTGCATCCATATCAGTGGCAAACTTATCTGGCAGCACTCCCGGCATCTGTTCGAGCATGCGCATCACTTCTGGATTTTCAGCCCGGTAAGTACTCTCGAACAGCGCCCTGGCAATACCGTCTGCATTGAGACCGATCGCACCGTTGATAGCGCCGGCGCGGCATGTAATTTTGGCATACGCAAGCGGAAATGAAGTGAGCGGTATGAGTTTTTGCCCTATGGTTTTATCTTGCAGATCGTTAAGTAAGCCCTGCACGTACTTGTTCTGAATATCCTGATACGACGACAATGACGGCGGTGGCGGCGTTTGCGATACCGCATCCATTTGCACTTTAATCATTTCAACGGTGTGCGCGATTAGCGCTGCCTGATCAATCAAAATATTGTAGTTATATCCCGACTTACGGTCGAAAAATTGCTGTACATCGACTGGCTCTTTGAGTCCGGCACAGACCGCTTTCCAGATATTAAAATTGACCAAACCTTCCCATCGAATCCGGCGCGGATCTATCGCTGCAAGGTTGCGTCGATCCAGCATTTCCCAATAAATCTGTACACTTTGATCGACGTAGTCGGCAAAATTACGTTCGTGATACTGCGTAATACCCTTCGCAATACCTAAATTGATTGCGCCATCGTGGTCAGCCTCTGTGTAGAGACTCCATGCATCATCGCCTAACCAGTCCATGATGTCGTGCAAGGCCATCGCCATATTCCGATCAAACACAAAGTGCTGAGCCCAAATGGCTTCAATCTCTCCCGCACTGGTGACGTTGCGCCAGCTTGTATACATATCAGTATTGAGTTCTGCGTAGGCTTGTTGCGCTTCTTGTCTGCTAATACCGTGTACTTTTTCAAGGGTGAGCAAAAATACCGCCTCGTAGACAAAGAAATCTGTCAAGGGCCGGACATGAAATAGTTTGCCGGGATTACCGACAGAAACGGGTAAGGACGGCGTTAACGTTTCGGCTTCAGTCGTATCGATAGCGGGCTCTGGATCGCCCGGTAATATCCCGTCACCTGGCTCTGGCATTGAAAAATGCTCCCGCTCGTCGCTCTCTGTTTGGGACGGACGCGGCAAGGTGTCATATCCGCTGCCAATACTGCGCTTCATACGTAACGGCTCTGGATCGGTGGCGTTTGCCGTCAGCAGCGGATACTGATCGAGGTCAAAATCCGAGACTGCATGTTGATCGATGCGAGGATTAGTTTGCTGCGGTTTTACGCGCACCGGCTTCAGGTCGCCCGTTGTCAGCGTGGTCGGTGTCGCGTTGTACGACGAAAATAGTGGCCCATCCGCAAAATGGTGGTCAAGGAATTGCTTAGTAGACTGTTGCCGGAATGACTTGCGCTCCTGTGACTGAGGGTTGCGTAATTTAGCTTCTTTTGTCCTCACGTCAGGAGTATCGGCCACTATTTTTTTCGTCTTGACTGACGGCTCTGCTCGCTTTACGCCGAGATCGGTATTTTTCTTTGGGAGCCTGGTCGATACAGGAGGGGGATTACCTTTGTACACATTATGTGCAGGTGACAATGGCTGTGTCGTCTTGCAGTAAGGCGGCGGATTTTTTCTGGTCGCTTTATTGTCAGAATAATTCCTCAGGTCGGAACACAAATGACGATGTCGATAATAGTCCGCGGTGCGCGTATTGTCAGATTTCTGCGTACTCGCAGTACCCCCTTTTGGCGCGATGATAGAAGAAGTATTGTTCGCATTGTTCACCGTATGCGATCCATTCGCGCTTTGCCGGGTCGCGTTCTGTGTCGATGCGGACGATGCTTCCCGGATCAGCATACTTACCACTCCAGCGGCGCACACTCGGGTAGCAAAACCCACGTTGTTGTTATGCGGTTTCGCAGCCACAGAACGGGGCATGTTGACTCTGCTGGACCTTGCGTTCTGCAGTTGAGCGAACCCGATGCGACTTCTTATCTCCCTCCCGGCGCGACCAGAAATGTCGGATCCGGGGCCGTTTATCTGTGCGGGTTGATGTGGAGAACCTACTTTAGATGGCGGCATGGTTATCACTTTCAAATCTGGATATATGAGCAGTTTTTTACATCGCTCTATTTATATTCAAAACGCATAATATGCGATCAACAAAACAACTCATGCACATTATGATCAGTAAAAAGTAAGCCTTTATCAGCACTCGATCTCGATGCGCTATTTTTTAAAGTCTTTGTCGATTTTCATGTGATATGAGCGGGAGGGGAATCAGTTCGCCAGCGACATCGCGTTCAGAACGCCATCTTCGTCTTTCGCCATTTGCGTTACGCTGCTTTTATTGGGAAGCCATCCATCGACTCTCGCTGTGAGCGCTTCACAGATACGCGGGCGTAGCGGTTCGGCAGTCCTCAACATCAGCGCTTCTTCGATGATCACTCTCAGCCCGCGATCATGGTACGGATTAGCTATATGCGGAGGCTTGATTACAGCTAACTCTTCCGGGTATATCAGTCCGACAAAAGCACTGATGAGCTTACGATCGTCAGTCATCAACTGATTGTCATGCGCGGAAAAATAATAAACTTTCTCAGCGTTAATCACCACGTCAGTCATTTCGCTGCCGCGCACAATTTGGTAAGCCTCCAGGGGACCGCTGCCTTGCACTAGCGGAGCGAATTTTATCCTCAGCGGCGTGGCGTGGTGTGTCTCGATCCAGAGTGAATACATCTGGTTATAGCGTCTGTTTTGCATCAGTGGCTCTATCACATCAACGATCATCGCCCGGATGCGCTCTGTTTCAGCCGCAACGGCCAGGCTGTTTAACCACGTACCCAACATGGATTGCACCGGCCATTGTGTGAGGCCACCTTGCTTAATCAGGGCATCGAATTTTTGTCTTTCCAGAATCGTAATCCGTGGGTTGGCGATGTTAATTAGCGCATCAGGATGACCTGAAGGTTGCGACACTTCTCTGATAAGCGCCCCCACATAGTCGTCTTCGGCATTCATATAGTCGACTGCTTTACCGATACTTTTGGTCTGCTCCGGCGCCATGTTCACAGGTTGTCCGCGCGGCCCGTCAAGGTATGCTCTCTCGTACCAGATACGCTGGCTGACAAATTCCGGGCCTAGCGCAGACTCTCGCTGAACCCAGTCAGATATCACTATATTGGCACCGCGATGCCCCCTCTTCATCAACACAGGCACGTCTTCTAATCCGGTGAGCAAATGCATCGATTCATGCAACCACATTTGGCGATCCGAGATCAGTAAAGGGCCAGTCTCCGACATATAGTGAATCTTCTTTAATTTTTCAGCGTTGACAAAATAAATGGTGTTTCCATCGGCTCTGGCGTTATCGGCATCGAATACAATTTTTATCAATTTTCCTTTATTTTTCTTTAAAGCATTATTTAAAACAGCCCGCATCAGCGGCGATCTTGCTTGCAACAACTCCATGTATCCCTCGAATAAACGCGCCTCTGGATGGGCGGGATTTTCAAATCTGAATACGCTTAAAAAAAGACTCAGAAAATCAGAATTCCAATCATTAAGACCGGAGGTGCCTTTGATTTTATGAAGATAAGCAACGAGGGGCTTGATGCTGGGGCGCTCACTTATTTGATGCAGAGGAATACCTGCGCTACCGCCGGGTAACCCTTCGCTGACTGCCATCCGGTTTGAAGTAGTGTCGACCCGAAAAATAGGTCGTGCGTCCGGGATTACTCTACCGTTCAAATCGCACAGCACTACACAGAATATGCCAGGCCGGACCACACCCACCCGCCCCTGCCCTAAATCCACCATCGGCAATACATCTTTGGTTGGCGTTACGTAGTCTAGTTTCTCTCCTCTTTGCACACGCCACGCGAGTGCCGGGAAAGATTGATCATCTAAAGGCGACATCATTGCTATGCCGTGGGGATCAGATTCAATGATCACTTTGCGTAGCTTGGTCACAATGGCCTCGGCAACGCTTGGCATATGCGTACTGGCTTCTTTGATTACCTCAATAACGACAGCATCGCGTACCGACATGCGCAGGCCGCTTTGGGTAATCTCAGTAACACTCAGCGTCGACATGCTCAGTAAGTCTCTGGCAGCACTGACCGTCGCCTTCCATGCAACAGTTTGGAAAGCTTTGCGGGCCACACTTGCTACAATTTTTTCAGCTATACCGGCAACTAACAGTCCTAATGCGTCCTCGCCAAGTTTTATCGCGCCGTCTTTGGCCTTGGCGCCATCTCCCGTTGCAATGGCTTGTACGATCTCGACCATTCCCTCCAGAAATGGCACCAATTTCATTAAACTCCGGACTTCACCATCGCGCATTCCTTCGAGCACTACGTGCCTCACTGAGTAGCCAATCAGGTATTTATTTAATACCTCATACCAAGCCTCCAGCAGGCTCTCAGGTGGCATACCCATTATTTGCGTCACGCTCAATACAAGCAGATTTTCAATGTCCTGTTCGCTAAAATTGATACCGCTCATGCGCAGGCTTTCCATGACTCTGGCCCGTACCACTTCATTGCGCAACAGGCCTGCCCTGAACGCAGGTGCAATGTTGCTCATGGCGTCCTGGACATCGATGCTTCGTCCATTAAATTCCATACTATGCGGTGCAAACTGATCTTTTATATTGAACTCCTGGATGGGCGAGATCCTCGAAATAATCTCTCGACGCAAACGATCATCCGTATAAACGCTCACCAATTTTGGCTGATGAATCTGGGCATCGGTCATCCCTAAACGTCCTTGCAATATCCTGCCGATCTCGGTATTGAGATTGAATACAGGTGGCCTCCGATACCCTTTCACACTATCGTTGAGCCGCTTGAGCAACAGATTGATCAAATCTTCTTCGCTGTCATAGGTGATTATTTCCGGCGCACTGATGTATTTTCTATAGGATTTATCAATCCCAGACATGAGTGGCAATATGCCATCCGGCCCCGAGTGCAGGTCAGGCTGTCCCGGGTAACTCAGGGTTGGCAAAAAATGATGCAACCAGAGTCGTAAGTCATCATGCGCTAACACGGATGCGAATTGTTGCTCGATGAGGCTAGCTGTACGTTGCGCGCGATTGTCGCCTGCGTGCAGATCAAGCAAGGGTAACTCCAGGCTAGTAGCCTGATGAAGAGCCGTTAGCAGCGCTGGGTTGAACATATTTTGCGGATTGACAGACCACCTCGCATTCGCCTTATTCAGATGTTCAACCAGCAGCGGCAGATCGTTGATATCGCGCAAGTCGAGGCTGTTTAAGTGCCCCACACGCTTAAGGGTAGTGACAATCGAATGATGCGGACTACCACTGGAGAATTTCGTATCAAGCAACCGATCGTTCATTATTTTTTTGACGATGTCGGTTAACTCTCTGAGCGTCAGCGAGGCATCCCCGAATTGATTGGTATCGAGCCGGCGCGGGTAGCGCTCCACACTCCGTCCTGTGAGCCCATCGGTGCATTGACGTCTGAGCGCGTCTAACTCGCTCATAGACATTGCCGGCAGCACACCTGGCATCTTTGCGAGCAATTGCATCACCTCTGGATTTTCCGCCATGTAAGGGTGCTTGAACAGCGCTTTGGCAATACCTTCCGCATTCAGGCCAACTGCACCTATGGTTGCACCACCCCTATATGTTAATGCGGCACGTCCTGGATCGAATGACGTTGCAGGTATCAATATTTCCGCTATTTTTGTATCTTGCAGATCGTCGATTAAGTCCAGAACGTAGTTCTCCTGGATCTCCTGATACGACGGCGGCATAAGCGATGCAGATACAGTGTGAACGTTAATCATTTTGGCGGTATGGTCCACCAGCGCCGCCTGGTCTATTAAAATATCGTAGGTGTGTCCCGGCTTGCGGTGTAAAAACTGCGTTATCTGAACTGGTGCTTTCGGTAATGAGCAGACCGCTTTCAAAATATTCAGATGAACCGACCCTTGCCAGCTAATCCGGCGCGGGTCTATCCACTCAAGGTTGCGCCGTTCCAGCATTTGCCAATACAGCTGTACACCAAGGCCTGCGTAGTCGGCGAAATTACGTTTGTGATACTTTTCAACACCCATCGCAATCCCCAGATTGACTGCGCCATCGTGGTCGCCTTCCTTGTACAAATTCCATGCATCATCCCCAAGCCAGTCCATGATGTGATGCAAGGCAATCCCCATATCCCGATCAAATCCATAGTGATCGACCCAGAGGGTCTCGATCTCGTCGGCGCTGGTGACGTTACGCCAGTTTGCATACATTTCAGTATTGAGTTTTGCGTAGGCTTGTTGCGCCTCTTGCCTGCTGCAACCGTGTACCTTTTCAAGCGTAAGCAACAATACCGCCTCAAAGACAGGTAACTCTGTCAACGGGCGCATAAATGATGCACTGTCGGGAATTGGAAAGGGTGTCGTTATGGTCGTTGTGGTTGTTGTGACATTCGGGATAACTTTGCGGATAAGCGACATCTCGTCGCCATCTTCTTGAGTACGGCGCTCCCTTGCGTCGTTTTCTGTTCCTTGCCAGTACGGTACGCTATCGTATCCGCTATCAACATTGCGCTTTACACGCAGCGGCGCTAGAGCCTGATCTCGAACAACGCTTTCCGATAACATAGGAAAGTGATAAAGATCAAGATCCGGGACCGGACCCTGATTGAGTTGAAATGCCCTTAGGGGGCCGATTTGTTGCTCCGCTTCCTGCGTCGGCAGTGCCTCGTGACACTGTCCTGAGACCGTATCTTGAACCAATGGCGTCCCGTGTACCGGCTTCCGATTGTCGATTATTAATTTGGTCGATCTCGCGTTATGCGGCAAAAATATCAACGCATCTGCATCAAGTTGACGAAGATATTGATCGGTCGATAGTCGCTCAAACTTGCCTCCCCTGGTTAGTGGGTGTCGCAACGTTTTTTCTTTTTCCTTCACGCCCACATCAGACAATATTTTTGTTCTCTTGAGCGATTTTTTTGCTTGATTTTCTGCTTGCCTTAAGTCTGTACAAGGGATTTTATTTAGTGAATTTTGCGGCCTGGCAGCAGGCATTTCTTTGTCCGCTACGGTAGCTGACAACCGCTTATTATTGTGCGCATTATGGCTAAACGAGAATGATCTGACAGGGTTTATATGCGATTGTGAATGAGGTTGTTTAGACGCTTTATTCTTTAAAAATGTATTTACACTGGCATAAAAATCATGGTTTCGCGTGTAATTTGTATTGTCCGAATTATTAGGTTGATGCCTGCCTGTAGCGCTCCCTGTTGGTACGACGACAGAAGAGGGATTACCCAACTTTTTCGATAGATTCGATACATGTGAAGCGTACCTTACACCGTTGTTTAATCGTGCAGCCGACGTCCCTGAAGCCAGCGTACTTAACGCCCCCACCACAATCACTCCAGCAGGTAAGCACATAGATTTACATACAGATTGGGAAGCGGCGGGCGGACGGTACATCGTCTGTGTACTGGACCTGGCACACAGCATCAATTGCGCAATCCCAGCGCCCCTTCTCGTCTCTCGGCCAATCTTGCCGGTGATACGCGACTCTGGACTATCTATCTGCTGCGGATAAAATGGGGAGCCTGCTTTAGGTGCGTAATTGAATACGAGATGAGATTTTGTCGTAACAGATGGCATAGTTGTCTTTGTGCAATCAGGATCTATGCCCTGTTCTTTGAATCGGTGTATTTATCCAAAATACGCATAATGTTTCGCATTTCAAATAACTTCGATGCATTATGATCCGCAAAAGAAAAACTGAATCAATCCACTAATTGAATGAGCGATTTTTGAAAGTAGCCGTGGATTTCAACGTGATAAAAGCGTGACCATTTATTTCATATACAAAATAGAAAGCTTGCCCATGCCGATAAGACCGTTTTTTTTGACCTCTGATGGTATGAATAAATCAAATTTATTGCGCAAAATACGCCAGCCGATTAACGGATGGAAAGTCCCTTCCGGACAATCGAAACCGGCTGGTTTTACGCTCACAGAGGTCATGATAGTGGTCGCCATACTAGGTATATTGATCGCCATTGCACTGCCTGGTTACAACCGATATATCAAGAAAAATGATCGCACCCAGGCGACGACTGTCCTGTTAAAGGCTGGTCACTGGATGGAGCAACAATTCACCGTCAATCATAGTTACCGCAACGAGGGTCGCACGCCTGCGATCCCGGCATGGCTGACCACATCGCCCGAATCAGGGGAAAAAAAATACACGATTGAAGTTGCAAGCGTCAACGACTATGACTACCTTCTGCACGCAAGACCGGTAGATAAAAATGATGATTGCGGTACGTACGCGCTAGATCACTCAGGCAAACGCACTTTGGCTGACACATCCGCATCCACCGTGAAGATAGCGGCATGCTGGGGCGGTAGTTTCTAAAGTGGTGAAGCGCACAATACAGATCATGGAGGACAAGAAAGGCGAAATGCCAGACGCGCAATGCGTCTGCGCGCTCTAATTCACAGGGTGCAGCTTTACAGTATTGAGAACCCTGTTTTCAGCTTTCGCCATACGCGTAGCACTACTTTGATAGGGATGGATGCTGTCAGCTCTGGAGGTGACTTCCCGGCAGATGCGAGAGTCCGGCGGCTTCTCAGCCATCGACATTATCAGGTTTGCCATGAGGACTGGCTGGCCGCGATCGAGGAGCGGGTCGTCCGGATACAGGGGCGTGAGCATCCTTAGTTCGGCTGGCTGGAACAGATTGACATAGGCATCAATGAGCCGTTGTTGCAAAGGCATCAGCCTCGGACCATATGGGCCGTAGTAATAAACCGGATCGGTATTGAGTAATATCGTCGTCGATTCGCTACTCTGGATAATTTGAAAAACCTCCAGAGGGCTATCCACCTTAGTGAGTTGCGCTAATGCGATTTTTATCGGTTTGATATCGTTATGCGCAGAAAAGTATACATACATATCGTTAAACATTTGGCTCTTCATCAAAGGGCGCTGTACATCGGCGGCTATTGCGCGCAGAGTTTCACCGGTCCCTATACTGCCCAGATAGCCTAGATCGTCATCCGACGCACTGGCAATCACCTGATCCATCAACGTACTCAACCTGGCACTTAATGGCAACAATGGGAGATGGCGATTTTGTGCCGACAGGGCATTCATTTTCTGCGCTTGCAACACCGTGATTCTGCGTTCGGCGAGAGTTTTAGACGTATCAATCTGGTCAAGACTAAGCCGGTCTGTTATTGGATGAATGAATTCATCCGCATAGAAATCCTCAGCGATCATCCGATTGCTTGCTTCAACGATATGTTGAACCTGTTCTGGCGCCATGACTTTCTCGCGCCCTTCCGGTGCATCAAAGAACATTTTGTTGTACGAAATTCTGGGTTCCACAAATGCTGTGCCCCGCGCCTGCGCAATTTCATACAAAAAAAGATCATTCAAAAATACAACCGGACCGCGATGTACCTTGCCTGCCTCAACATTATCGACATCCTTCAATTTGGTCAGATCATGGATGATCTCATGCCCCCACCCACGGTCTTCACTGAAGGATTTAGCACCCGAGGATGCCGACATATAGTGGGCATTCCGCAGTTCGTCGGGTTTAGAGAAGCAAATCAGGTTACCGGTCGCGCGTGCTCGCTCTGCATCGAACTCAATCTCCGTAATCGCGTCCCTTGTCACGAGCGCATGATTGATCATGACCCGCATTGTTTTTGAGTATTCATACCCATCGAGAAAAAATTTCTTAAACCGAGCGGCCGTCGGATGATTCGGATTTTTAAACCGATAGAACGAATGAAAAACACTCGTTATCTCTTCATTAAAATCAGTGACCTCTGGGGTGATTGCGACTTCCTCAAAATAGGCAATCAAGGGTTTTAATGTAGGGCCATTCATGACTACTTCTCTTAAGATAGCTTCACTGCCGCCGTGCTCGTCCAGATTCAGCCGCACCGGATCTGAAGAGGTCAAAAAAATCGGCGGGGCATTGCGTACAGGTACGCTTGTCAGCGTGCATTCGACCAGACAACTTATTGCCTTGCGTACCGCTGCAATCTTTTTTTCTTTAGGCAGATACACCAACTGTATTTCTTCTTTAGTCGGGGTTATGTAAGGGACCGGATTTTCACCATCAACCCCATCGAACAGGTTTGCTGCGAGTGCTTTGAAGGATGTTGGATCGGGAGTCGATCTCATATTAATGCGATGAGGATCGAGATCAATCTCCACTTTGCGCGATGCCAATAGTTTTTTTCCTTGAAGACCAGGCAGATACAAAGCCATCTCTGAGAGCGCACCAACAGAAGCCGCCTCACCTCGATACATGCGCAAATTACTGATGGCAAGCTCCTCTAGCGACATCTTGAGAGCGCTGTCGGCAATGCTCAATAAAGTCCCTCCGGCGATCTTTTCGGCGGCCTTCAACAACACCATCCGCATGGCGCTTCCAGCCGCCCCGAACGCCAAACCCAGTAATGCGTCCTCTCCGATGCTGATCATACCGTTCAGAACTTCGGTGCCACTGCCGTCCCCTATACCTTTGATGATGCCTTCGGCTCCCGTCACAAAGGGGAATAGCTCCGCTATTCTGAGTAAGTTGCCGCTTGCGATTCTGTTGTATATGTCGTGCATCATGGCAGCGAGGACGCCCTCCGACTCGGGAAATACACCGAGGATCGTCATTAACTGTGCATCAAACAGCGTATTAAAGTCGGTTTGCGTAAAAGGGACCCCGCCCAGACGCAACATTTGCAGCACTCTGTTACGTACCACAGGATCGGTCGCCAAAAACCTCTTTAACCGATGGTGAATTTTCACTCTGTCCTTGTCGATATTGATGCTCTGACCGTTAAAGCGCATATCGCTCATTTTGGTTGCACTATGGGCCTTAAATTCGGCCAATGGCGTCATCAAATCCGTTATCGATATATGACTATTTGTGCGAAAAGAAACAGGCCTGGCTTGATCAATATCAGCATCGGTCATCCCATAATCATTTTTCAATAACTTGCGTATCTCGGCATCTTCATGTGCGACAGGCAGCGGCAGATACGCTTTCAGGACATTGCTAAATAGCTTGTTTATCTCGCTTAACAATTCACGCTGATTGTTGTAGTTGAGTGTTTCAGAAGCTTCGCAATAGGCTCTATAAGACTTAACAATACTCGACAGTAGCGGTTTGATGACATCGGGAACTATCCCATTGAAATTTTCTGATGCATTGTCCAGACTTGGCAAGAAATCGTGTAACCATTCCTGCGCTGCAGTATCGTGCGCTAACAAAGGTGCGTAGCGCTGCTCAATGAGCATGGAGATGCGTTTTAATCGACTGTTTCCGGCAAGCAGATCGAGCATCACGATCCCGAGGGTGTCGGCAAGATAAAAGGCAACCATCACCGATGGCTTAACCGGAAAGCGCGGCTCCCGACTCCACGAAGCATCCATCTGATGCAATTTAATGAGCAATTGCCCGAGGTCGAGGGAGCTATCGAAAGTGACTCCATGCTGCGCGCCATATCGCAAGAGAAAGGTGGAAATCGCCTGCTGCGGGCTACCCATAGGTTGGGCTGTATTGAGCAACAACTCCTGCATCCTTTTTGTGACAATTTCCTCCAACTCAAAAGAGGTCAGCCAGGCGTCGCCGAATAGAACAGTGTTTTCGCGCTGTGCGTACCGACCGAATTCGGGGATCGACAATACGTCAGTGAACTGCTTTCTGAGCATGTCAAACTGGTCGCCAGTCATCGGAGGCAACGTGCCTCCGGGCATTTCTTCGATCAACTTCAACATGAACCCGCTTTCAGGCGTGAAAGGTGTGTTCAATAGCACATTAGCGATACCTTTTGCATTCAAACCGACCACGTTTCTCAACACGCCGCCACTAGTCCACACTCTGACACGCTCAGGGAAGACGGGCATCAACGGTATAGATTGCCGTCCTATCTGCGCATCCTCCAGATCCTGGATCAGCGCGATCCCGTATCTTGCACGCATAAACGCATACGACGCTGGCGACGACAGTGGCGCAGACTGTGGAAACGCACTTTGTTTAGCCTGGAAGGCGATCAGCGCCGCTTGATCTAGTAGCACATTAAATTGGCGCTCAGGCGTGCTACGTGCGAACTGTGCTATCGGAACCGTTTCATTGTGTCGGGTGCAGACCGCCTTGAGGACATTGAAGTAGCCGTAGCCATCCCATTTAACCCGACTCGGATTTATCGTCGCTAAGATGACGCGCTCCAACATTTGCCAATAAGATTGCACGCCTTTGCCAACATAGTCGTCATACTGTCGATCTTCATAGTCTTTTATACCCAAATTGACCGCGCCCTGATGGTCAATTTCATGGTATTTATGCAGCGCATTTTCACCTAACCAATACTCTGTCGCACTCAATAGCATCGCCATATCTTTACTTAGCGCAGAGAATTGATTTAACCAAATATTTTCGATGTCTTCAGCGCCGCTGGCGTGGCTGAATTTTTCAAACATTTCAGCATTGAGCTCTGCCAGGGCGCGCTCCGCTTCTACTAACTCGCACCCGTTTATTTTCTGAATCGCCAGCACAGCCGCTGCCTGATAGATGGGTAATTCTGCTAAAGGCAGTGTTGGAAATACCATGCTGTTAGCAACCGGAGAAGGATTGACGGTATCGTTGATACTTCGCGCCATACGTCGTATATGCAGGCTCTCCACAGCCTGGTCGCGCGTAGTGTATTGCACCAATGGCGGAAAGTTATAGAGGTCAAAATCCGGCACCGGCTGTTGACCGATTTTGCGGATAATTTTTTGATCTGTTTCCTGCATCGGCAACATCGCATCACCCCGCGCTGAAACAGCAGCTTCGACTGATGGCAATCCGCGCAGCGGCTTCGGTTCGCCTATTGTTAGCTTAGTTGGCATCACATTGCACGGATAAAATGTCAGCGCATCATCCTTCTCAAGATGATCGAGATAGTGGTCGGTAGATTGAGACTGGGATGACTTGCGCACCAGGGACAGTGGATGTCGCGACCGGTTTTCTTTTTCTCGCGCACCCGACATATTGGGTGTAATTTTAATCGTCTTGACTGATTTTTCTGCTTGCCTTACGTCGGTATAAGGAATTTTTCCCGGCGAATCCGGTGATGATGCAATGGGACTTTCTATCGGTATGCCAACCGGTAACACTCTTGCCCGATTATGCGCTAGGGGAAAAGACCGCGTAGTGGTGTTTATGTAGGCCGGTTGTGGCGTTTGTCTGTCCAATTTTTTGCGAACATCCCGCACGAAAGCATAAAAATGCTTCTTTCGAATAGTGTTCATGTTGCGCAAACTGTTGGGTGGATTCAAGTTGGATTGTTTCAACCCCACATTACTTCTCTGTGGCACGATGACAGAAAAAGAAAGACGCGAATTATGTAATCCATTCGCGTTTTTCTTTGTCCCATTTAGTGCCGCCGACGCCCCTCCCGCCAGCATACTTAGCGTCCCCACCACGATTATTTCAGTCGACAAATGCAGAGGTTTAATTGCCCTTTGCGAAGCAGCGGGCGTACGGTTCAGCGTCTCACTGCTGGACCGGGCGCTCACTAACAATGCGGCCAATCCGGCATTCTTTCTGGCATGTCGGCCAACCTTACCAGTGACACAGGACTCGGGGCCCTTAATTTGCTGCGGGCAAAGTGGGGAACCTGCTTTCGGTACAGAATTAAATGTCGAATGAGATGCTGGCGATGGTGTTACGCGCGTCATGGTTATCTCTTTTAATCTAAATCTGTATTCAATTATTTTAAAAAATTATATTAAACACGCATAATGTACATCCTCAAAGATATGTCATCCGCATTATGTTGCTCAAAATTAAATATTATTAATATGTATTTTTATTGAGCTTTTTTTGAAAGTATTTTCTAATAATTTAGTAAAAATTTGAAAAAATGATGTTAACGTCAATTGTTATTCAAAAAAAAAGTGGAAAGGTTGTCCTTTCCACTTTTAAAAACACCTTAAATAGCTAAGAAATCGATAATCCGACCTCTGTCTAAGTAAGGCCGCATCATTGTTTAGACTAGGCGCCCCGACGCAGACTGTAAGACTGTACGGCTAGGCGCAGGCAACGACGTATAAACGATGATGCGGGCTTACTTACCTCTGTAAAAACATATAAAGCTGAAATGAAATCAGGCTCTTTTCAGTCCCAATAACGCATACAAAATAATCGCGCCAAAAGTGGCAACGCCAATACCGCCTAATGCAAACTGTCCCAGCTTTAAGGTGAAATCGCCCGCCCCTAATACCAGCGTTACCGCCGCCACAATCAGATTACGGTTATCGGAAAAATCAACCTTGTTGACGACCCAGATACGCGCGCCGGAAATTGCAATCAATCCAAACACCACAATCGATACGCCGCCCAGCACCGCTGTCGGAATGGTCAGAATCAACGCGCCGAACTTGGGTGAAAATCCCAATATCAACGCAATCACCGCCGCCACCACAAACACCAGCGTGGAATAGATTTTAGTGACCGCCATGACGCCGATGTTTTCTGCGTAAGTCGTCACACCAGTACCGCCCACACTGCCCGAGACGATCGTCGCCAGACCATCGCCGACGAAAGCGCGGCCCATGTATTTATCCAGATTTTGTCCGGTCATGGCGCTGACGGCTTTGATATGGCCGAGATTTTCAGCCACCAGAATGATCGCAATCGGGGCCAGTAAAGCCATCGCGTTGAGATTAAATACCGGTGCCGAAAAATGCGGCACGCCAAACCAGCTGGCATTGGCGACGATGGAAAAATCAATCGGCTTACCTAATCCGGCACCGTTGGTAAGTAGCGCATAAATCACATACGCCAACATCAGCCCGACCAGAATCAGCAAACGCTGCACCATCCCGCGTGCAAACACCGCGACCACCCCGACACACAGCACGGTACCCAGCGCTATCCAGGCATCGAAATTGTTGCCGATGACGCCTTTCACCGCAATCGGGGCCAGATTCAAACCGATGACGGCCACCACCGCGCCAGTCACCACTGGCGGCATGAGTTTTTCGATCCAGCGCGTGCCGATCAGCATGACCAACAAACCGATCAGCGTGTAGACCACACCGCAAGCGATGATCCCGCCAAGGGCGACGCCGAGGTTGGCGTTGTGACCGCTACCGCTATAGCCGCTCACCGCAATGACCAGACCGATGAAAGAAAAGCTCGACCCCAGATAACTCGGCACCCGACCGCCGACCAGCACGAAGAACAACAACGTGCCGATGCCAGACATAAAAATCGCCAGATTCGGATCGAAGCCCATCAATAACGGCGCCAACACCGTTGCACCGAACATCGCTACGACGTGCTGCACACCCATCGCCACCGTCTGCGGCCAAGGCAAGCGCTCATCGGTCGCAATGATCTGCGCCTGTCCGCCAACCTCAGCAGCGCGCAAGCGCCAGCGCGGGAAATAAGAATTCGTCATGCGTTTACTCCCTGGAATTCGGTTGGCTGCGTTCTGCGTTTTTCATGATCAAAAATCGCAACAAACCGTTGATATAGATGAAATTTGCTCCAGAGCATTGTACGAATTACAACAGGAAATAACAATCGACATTCGGCTTTGAACTACAGATAATTCTGCATTCCCAGTTTTGTCCTAAAAAATACGTCTTTTCTTAAAGACTTATCCGACTTGAAATTAATACAACAATCTACACGCACTCATATTTAGAGATAACCGATGAAAAAGATAAAAATGACAACATGGATCCTGATCGCCATGGTGTTAGGAATCGTGGCGGGATACGCCGCCCATACGCTGGCCCCGGACGCCGCAGCCGCAAACGAAATTGCTGGTTATTTTTCGATCGTCACGGATGTGTTTTTGCGGCTGATCAAAATGATCATTGCGCCATTGGTGTTCGGCACACTGGTGTCGGGTATCGCGGGGATGAAAGACAGTAGTTCGGTAGGCCGTATCGGCATTCGGGCGCTGGGCTGGTTTGTGACCGCCTCGCTCATTTCACTGGCGCTGGGGATGCTGTTTGTGAACGTCCTACAGGTCGGCCATTCTCTCAATTTACCGTTGCCGGAACTGGGCACGGCCACCTCACTGAACACCAGTGGCTTTAATCTGAAAGACTTCGTGACGCACGTTTTCCCCAGCAGTTTTGTGGACGCAATGGCCAAAAACGAAATCTTGCAGATTCTGGTCTTTTCGCTATTTTTCGGCTTTGGTCTTGCCTCTATCAAGGGCGAAAGCGCAAAAGTATTGACCACCGCCATCGACGGCCTGGTGCACGTCATGCTGAAGGTCACCGACTATGTGATGAAGTTTGCACCGATAGGCGTATTTGCCGCCATCGCAGCGGTCATTACCGTGCAAGGCTTTGGCGTGCTGGCAACCTACGCGAAATTTTTGGGCGGATTTTATGCCGGGCTTGCCACACTGTGGGCGGTGCTGATTGGCGTTGGCTATATCTTTCTGCGTGGGTCAGTGTTCACTCTGCTTAAACTGCTCAAAGAGCCGATCATGCTGGCGTTTTCAACCGCCAGCAGTGAAGCCGCCTATCCCAAGACGATGGAGCAACTGGAAAAATTCGGCGTCAACAACAAAATCACCGGCTTCGTCCTGCCGCTGGGCTACTCCTTCAATCTCGACGGCTCGATGATGTATCAGGCATTCGCCGCCCTGTTTGTGGCGCAGGCCTACAACATCGAAATGTCGTTTGCGCAACAAATCACGATGCTGCTGGTGTTGATGGTGAGTAGTAAAGGGATGGCTGGCGTGCCGCGTGGCTCGTTAGTCGTAGTCGCGGCGATTCTGCCGATGTTTCACCTGCCTGAAGCGGGCATTTTGCTCATCATCGGGATTGATCAGTTTCTCGATATGGGACGTACTGCTACTAATGTGATTGGTAACGGGATTGCGACTTCTGTGATTGCGAAGTGGGAGGGGGAGTTGGAAACAGTCGAAGGAACGATAACAACGTAGCGACTTTTATCTTTCTCGACATACAAAAAAGCCCCGAAAGGATATCCAGTCGGGGCTTTTTTGTTTTTTCAGTATCAGGGAAATACCGGAATATGCGACTCCACTCCGCCGAATTTCGCTTCAGGATGCCGTTGTTCGATGAGCTCTTCGATTGCATGGACCTTTTTGAAAGGAACATCGACCATCAATAAGACTTTGCCTTTGTCAATATCACTGAGAAAACTTTCCAGCCGTGAATTCGGTAGCGCTGCGGCCGCCATGCCCGACATCCAACCGCCGAGCACAATACCGATAACGGTAGAAACAACGATCGCCAGCATATTCAGGTGAATCCAATCCGGCGGGAAATACACCAGCCAGATACCGCCCAAAAAGCCCATTACGCCGCCGACCATCATCCCGCTTTGTGCGCCGTGGGTCAGGTCTGTTTTTTGCAAGATATTCGCATCCGGCATATCGTCCGGCAAGGTGCCGTCGGCCGCCCAAAAATGCATATGCCCGATCTCAATGCGTGCCAGTAACAGCTCATCAAGCATGCCGCGCGCACTGGGAACGTCGGGCAACATGAAATAGAGTCTTTGTCGGCCTAACATAGCAATCTCCTTAACTGGCTTATCGGTGATATTTACAGGATAGGCAATTGAAGGCAAATAAACAAAGTTTATGTGTTGCGTCAGGTTATTGGTCATTGGGTAATACTTGATTCTTAACCGTTTTTATCCGCCTCGGCCACTAGCGTTGCCATAGAAGCGTCTTGAATATCGCCACGCGCATTAAGAGCGTCAATCACGCTAATACGATTCTCTACGGGCTGATTCTGACTGACTTTCCACTTCCCGATCAGGCGCGTGATCGTGATTTCGATACCAACAATGGCAGTCATCATTTTTTCAATGTAATCGGTTGGCGCATCGGTGAGCGCCCAAGGTGCTGGCATATTTGCCTCGGTATGCCCGACTAGCTCGCCTAAATGGTTACGCAGCCATACTACGTCATCGATAACGCGCAAAGTGCCATAGGCGTGCGTGACGGCATAGTTCCAGGTCGGGACAACTTTGCCGTGCTGTTTTTTGGTCGCATACCAGCTGGGAGAAATATAGGTATTCGGACCGCTAAACACCGCCAGCACTTCGCTGTCTTTCTGAACATCTCGCCAGATCGGATTAGCACGAGCGACGTGACCGACTAACTTGCCTAAAGGCGTGGGTTGGTCCGACAACAGCAACGGAATGTGGTTGGCTTCGATACCGGCATCAGTCATCGTGATTAATGTCGCCAGCGGATAGGCGCGCATCAGATCGTGCATGACGTCTATCTGTGGTTCCTCGAAGTGTTTGGGTAAGTACATGGATGACTTTGACAAAAAGATGAAGGAAATTTCATTGTGTAACTTACATCGCCAGTTATCCCTGACTATAGCTGACGGTACACCTCTCCCCGATTCCCAATCTGCACCACCAAAATACATAAATTACCATCCTGTACTTCACAAATAACGCGATAGTCACCAACGCGATATCGCCAGAAACCGCCAAGGGGGCCTGTTAATGCTTTACCTGTGCTACGAGGATTTTCTAATGCAGCAATACGCTCATCCATGTAGTCCAGAATACGCCGTGCCATTTGTTTATCGAGTTTGCGAAGTTGCCCCTTGGCCGTATCGGTGTACTCAATCGTCCAAGCCAAGATCGCTCCGTATGTCAGATGCAGAATGGACTTGTTCTTGTCCCTTACGTACTCGCTCTAAGACATCAGCAGCAAAATAATAGTCTTCCATGTCCTCTATGCCTTTTTCAATGATTTGACGTAGGTAATATGCCTTTGTCCTGCCAGTATGGGATGCAAGAAAATCAAGCCGTTGTTCTGTTTCGGGGGCAAGGCGTATCGAAGTAGCCATATTTTATTTCTCCATTAAATTCGAATACATGTATTCAATGTATCACGCTATCAAATGACGAGTAAAGAATGTCGAAAAATGCGTTTGAAAGGCAGACATTCGGTCTAACCATTGTAAATCTTGCAAAAATGCGACAATCGCATGCTTACCCACCTTCAACAAACGGAACCAATATGATCCTCGAACTCGCCGACATCCGTATTCAGCCCGGCACGCAAGCCGAATTTGAAGTAGCGATTCAACGCGGCATTACAGAAGCAATCAGTACAGCTAAAGGCTTTTCTGGTTTTAAGTTACAAAAAGGGATTGATTCACCGGAGCGGTATTTGCTGATGATTTACTGGCAGACACTGGAAAACCATACCGTCGATTTTCGTGAGTCCGCAGCTTTTGCCGATTGGCGTGGAATAGTGGGGCCGTTTTTTGCCGCCGCGCCAACAGTCGAGCATTTCTCGCTGTTGGCAAAGTCAAACTAAGGTCTGACTGAAATACATCGCACATTGATGGCGATGGCAATCTGCAAAAGCGTGCCCTGATGGAATGCATCCAATGTGATGCATGGGTACGCGCTGTTGATCGACTTTTTAAAACTTGTTGCGATTACTTTTTCTTACTATCAGACAATCTGACAGGGCTAAATCAGAAACCCTTCATCCATGCTGCTGTCTGGACTGTTTCGCGATCGAGTTGGCGAATGCGGTATTCCAGATCGTACAAATCAGCGGCTTCAGCCAGATATGCTTCTTTACGTGCCGCTTCCGATGCTTCGTATGCATTCCCGATGCGTTTGAAGAAGGATGAAACAGTGCTGAATAAACCAGCAGATTGTGCATTAGGGGCAGTACGGACAGTGCTGTTAAGAGTCATTGTAGACATGATATTTTCCTATTAAATGAATACCGCATTCGAACAATTATTGCGGCGCACCATCACAATAGCGTTTCCACGAAATACTACCAATTTCGAGTTTTCATAGCAGTTATCAGTTTGATGAATTCCGAGGGCTAATTCCACCATTCTGGCCTTTTTAGGCACAGTGCTCAATGACAACAAAAATCGGATATGGGCTTCAGGACTAATGCAATTGTCCCTGAGATACTGATTTCGCCCATTCAACCTCGTCATCGTTCTGTACTGAAAACGCTTGCCGGTTTTATCCGGCCCGACATAGCCGGGCAGCAAGAAGTTTCAGCCGCCGTTCCAATGTCGGGGTAGCCTTGTGTGGATAGATTTGAGAAGCGAGATCACTCATCGTCAGTGTTAAAGTAGCGCAAATAAAATATTTGATTGTCCGTTCTCCAGACACAGCCCCTCAACCCTCCATACCCACGCTATCGATGTCCAATCACACCTTTCTCTGGCACGACTACGAAACTTTTGGCGCGCAGCCGCGCCGTGACCGCCCTGCCCAATTTGCGGCTATCCGCACCGACGCTGAACTCAACGAAATCGGCGCGCCTATCATGCTGTATTGCCAACCTGCGCCCGATTTTTTGCCTGATCCGCAGTCTTGTCTGATTACACACATTACGCCGCAGCAATGCCTGGAGCGTGGCGTGCCGGAATATCAGTTTGCCGCCGCCATTGAACGCGCCTTTTCTGAGGACGGCACCATCGGCGTGGGTTACAACACGATTCGTTTTGATGACGAAATCACGCGCTTCATGTTTTGGCGCAATCTGATCGATCCGTATGCACGTGAATGGCAAAACGGTTGCGGCCGCTGGGATATTCTCGATGTGGTGCGGACCGCCTACGCGCTGCGTCCTGAAGGTATCGAATGGCCGATCAATGATGAGGGCCGCCCGAGTTTTCGGCTGGAACATTTGACAGCAGCCAACGGCATCAGTCACACGGCGGCGCATGATGCGCTCTCCGACGTGCGCGCCACGATTGCCTTGGCGCGTCTGATCCGCCAGCGGCAACCTAAATTGTTCGACTTTTGCCTGGCATTGCACAAAAAAGACCGCGTGGCCGTGGAAATTGACTTGCCGATCAAAAAGCCATTTCTACACATCTCCGGCATGTTTCCTGCCGAGCAAGGCTGTATCGCGCTGATGTGGCCGCTGGGTGTGCATCCGACCAATAAAAACGAAATACTGGCCTGGAATCTGGCCTTTGATCCCAGCGAGCTATTCGATCTCAGCCCGGAGATCGTGCGCACGCGGTTGTTTAGCAAAACCGCCGATCTGCCGGAGGGGATGACGCGCTTGCCGTTGAAATCGATCCATATGAATAAATCGCCGATGGTCATTAATAATCTAAAAACCTTATCGCCAGAGATGGCGGCTAAGTGGGGCATGGACCGAGCATTGGCACTGAAACACGCTGACATTGCGGCGCAAGCACCGGATTTGACCGTGCTGTGGCGACAAGTATTCCAACGCCCAGCGGAAGGCCCGACCGATGTCGATGAGGATTTGTACGGCGGCTTTGTCGGTAATAACGACCGTCGCACACTCAATGATTTGCGAGCGATGTCGCCGCAACAGTTGGTCAACGCCGATGCTCATTTCGACGATCCGCGTTTAGCAGAATTACTATTTCGCTATCGCGCCCGGAATTTTCCGCAAACGCTGTCTGAGCAAGAAAGTCAGCGCTGGGAAGAGCATCGTGCAGCGCGTCTGTTTGACGGTAAAGGCGGCGCGCGCAATGTGGATGATTTTTTCGCAGCCATCGATGCATTGTCAGAAAACGCCGATGAGCGTGGCGAGGAAATTTTAGGGGAGTTGTACGAATACGTAGAAATGATCGCACCGCCACGCGATTAAGCACAATTGTTCTTTCAGCTTGCGAACGTAAAAACAGCGGCAGATGCCGCTGTTTTTACGTTCAGGATAGAGGGATCAGCGTAGACGGCTGGCCAGATATTCCTTTTGAAACATGCACATACGGATGGCATCACGATATTCACCATTGACGAAAAATTCGCTGCGTAATTCGCTCTCGAGCTCGAACCCGCATTTTTTGTAGACATGGATCGCTTTGTGATTTTCTTTATCGACGTAGAGATAAAGCTTGTACATATTGAGCACACAAAACGCGTATTCAATGGCCAGCCGGGTAGCGCGTTCGGCATAGCCTTTGCCCTGCGCACCGGGGGCGACGATGATCATAAATTCTACGCGGCGGTGGATGTAGTTGATTTCAACTAACTCGACCAAGCCCACCATTTCACCGGCATCGCTCTCTAAAATAAAGCGTCGCTCGCCCAAATCGTGAACGTGTTGATCGTAGAGTTGTACCAGTTCGACATAGGCTTCATACGGCTCTTCAAACCAGTAGCGCATGATGTGGCTGTTGTTGTCGAGTTTATGGACGAAATGTAAATCATCGCGTTCCAATGGGCGCAATTTAACGCCCGGCTGTGTCAGTGTAGTCATAGTGATTCTTCTATTTAATATCCTTAGGATGGGTTGCTGTTGTGCTACGTGAAGTACTTCTTATTACCTCAATAACGCCAAATGTAATTTGGTTGCTACCCGGCATTACTGATGATATTGCTTGAGTTGATCCATTTGGTGCTTTTTTTGTAGTGCCGCCTGTCGATTTAAATCCTGCGGAAAATCATCAACCTGCACGCTTATATCGCCAAAGTGGGCGAAGTCGCTCAAAAGATGATTTTCTTCGATGGAAATCAATTCAGCCGCCGTTGCTACCGCGATCCACTGCTGCATATCGATCAAACTTTGCGGTATTGGCGCTAATTTTCCTTCTTTAATGATCGGTTTGAGCCGCGCCTCAATCGCATTCACCTGCGGAATTAACTTAAACGCCATTTCACCGTAGACGGTCGGCGCTTGCGTCTCTGCCGGTAGATAGATATCGGCAATCAGGCGATCCCGACTCGCCCCGTCAGTCTGCATGGCGCGCGCCAGCGTACTATCGAGCGCGTCCGAGGGTGGATGAAAAGAACGCCCGAACGGAAATGCCAGCAACCGTAAAATCCAGGCCACAGGCCGATTGGGATAGTTCGCCAACACTGCCAGATAAGCCTCCTGCGCCTGATGCAACGCGTCTTGCACGGCCCAATGGACATACGGCAAATCCTCCTGCTTGCGCCCATCATCGTCATAGCGCTTAAACACGCTTGAGATCAGATACAACTGCGACAGCACATCGCCTAGCCGTGCCGATATCCGCTCGCGGAATTTGAGCGAGCCGCCCAGCACCAACATCGACGCATCGCTGAGCAATGCAAACGCCGCTGACAAGCGATTCACAGCGCGGTAGAAATGGCGCAACTCAACCGGAGCCGCCTTCGGTGCCGCCAGCAGCATTCCTGCCGAAATACCGCCCAAAAAAGTACGGGCAAGATTAGCGTAGACAAAACTGACATGACCAAACAACGCCTGATCGAAATCGTGCAAACTCTTGGCTGCATCTTCTTCCGCCGCGGCAGTCATCTCTTTGAGAACATACGGATGACAGCGGATCGCACCTTGGCCGAAAATAATCAGGCAGCGCGTGAGTATATTAGCCCCCTCGACCGTGATCGCAATCGGTACTTGCTGATAGGTCCGTGCGAGAAAATTATTCGGCCCCATGCAAATTCCTTTGCCGCCGAGGATATCCATGCCAGCGTTGACAATCACGCGTCCGCGCTCGGTGACGTGATATTTAGAGATGGCGGAGACGACCGATGGCTTCTCGCCGCTATCGACCGCCATTGCCGACAATCTGCGCGTCGCATCGATCAGATACAGATTGCCGCCCATACGCGCGAGCATTTCGTGGATGCCCTCAAATTGCCCGATCGGAATCTTGAATTGATGGCGCATGGCGGCGTAAGCGCTGGTCCCACGCACGGCCATCTTGGAAAAGCCAACCGTTGAAGATGGCAGCGAAATTGCACGGCCAGCAGCCAGACATTCCATCAACATGCGCCAGCCCTTGCCAATCTGCGCCTGGCCGCCGATGACCCAATCGAGCGGAATAAACACATCTTTGCCAGAAGTCGGTCCATTCTGAAAAACAGCATCTAGCGGCCAATGACGCCGACCGGTGACCACGCCCGGGTGGTTGACGGGAATTAACGCGCAGGTGATCCCAAGATCGCCTTCACCCTGCACATCGAACGTGCCTTCGGAAGACAGCAAACCCTCCGGATCATGCACCCGAAACGCCAGCCCTAGTACGGTCGCAATCGGCCCCAGCGTGATGTAGCGCTTATCCCAGGTAAGGCGAATACCTAACATTTCCTGACCCTGATACACGTCTCGGCACACCAGCCCGATATCCGGAATCGCCGCCGCATCGGAACCCGCATACGGGCTGGTCAACGCAAAACAAGGAATATCCTGACCTGCTGCCAGACGCGGCAAGTAATGATTTTTTTGGGCGTCAGTACCGTACTCCAGCAACAACTCGGCAGGCCCCAATGAATTGGGCACCATCACCGAAATCGCCGCCGCCGAGCAGTGAGACGACAGCTTCATGATGACTTGCGAATGCATATACGCCGAAAACCCTTTGCCGCCATAGCGGGTCGGAATAATCATGCCGAGAAAACCCTTTTCCTTGATGAACTGCCATGCATCAGGCGGCAAATCTTGCCAGACTTCGGTGGTTTCCCAATCGGTCATCAACCCGCATAATTGCTCGACTTCATTATCAAAAAAAGCCTGCTCCTCGACGCTTAAGGCAGGTGCGGTTAACGTCAGTAATTTATTCCAGTCAGGCTTGCCTGAAAACAATTCGGCATCCCACCAGATGGTTCCTGCTTCGATAGCATCGCGCTCGGTGCGTGACATGCGCGGGAGAATACGTTTAAAAGTGGCGAGCATCGGTCCGCTCAACCAACGCATCCGTAAGGGTTTGATCGCCACAATCAATGTCGGGGGAATAAGCAGCAAAGTCAGCAAAATGGTCGCTAACGCGCCTATTGCTGCAAATTGAAACCCCGCCGCAATCCAAAGCACCATCGCGATCAGCCATATCCAGACGTTCACGCGCAAAGTCATCAGTGCGAGCTTGCCGACGATCAACGCTGCGATCCAATAAAACATATTTTCTCCTGGTAAGTGTCCCGAGAACGCCGAGAATCCATTGTGCGCCCTTGTACAAGAGCCGAATGTCATCAGTATTGGTCACTTGCTAACAGGCAAAGGTTCAACAAAAATAAACTATGTTTCGAATGCATCTGGCTCAGGCAGCTATCAGCCATACTTTTTAAGGTCCAAATGCTGTAACCTCCCGCAACCAGACGGTCATTATCATTAGACCGATATTGGCGACAACTTTCTACTTAACACGCTTATTTTTTATTGGAGCATGCATGACCATCGCATACTGGTGTGTACTCATTGCAGGATTAATGGCCCCCTTTACGGTGGCCGTCGCCAAATGGGGACGGCGCGACTATGACAATAGCGAGCCGCGCGCCTGGCTCGATAAGCAATCCGGATTACGGCGGCGTGCGGATTATGCGCATCGCAATCACTTTGAGGCGTTTCCTTTTTTTGCCGCTGGCATCATCATCGCGCAGCAGGTCCATGCGACGCAAAATACCTTGAATACGCTGGCCCTGGTGTTCATCGCGGCGCGGCTGATCTATACAGTGTGTTATCTGACGGACAAATCATCGCTGCGCTCGCTCGCATGGATCATCGGCTATCTGGCCGTGATTGCGCTGTTTGTGCTGGCAGCCATTACGCCTTAGTTGCGTAATTAACTTTTATCGGAATCCACCATGCAACAACTTGAATTTACTATCGACGGCGAATACGTCGAACTCAACCAGCTACTCAAACTCACCGGCGTCTGTGACAGCGGTGGCGCAGGCAAAGCCATCGTTGCCAGCGGCGCGGTGAAAGTCGATGGAAAAGTAGAACTACGCAAAACCTGCAAAATCCGCGCCGATCAGGTTGTGACCTTGGGTGATGTGAGAATCTGTGTTTTGGTTCCGGGTACAGCAGATTGAGCAGATTCAGCAGCCTGAATTAGCGCTGTACGCATGAAAAAAAACCGGCACTCTGTGCCGGTTTAAACATACATAAAGGAACTACCAGATTTCTTTCCATTCGCTGCAAGTCGCATTCCGGCCATTAAACTTTGCCTCAGCAGCAGCTTTGCTAGTTGCCATAACTTTGTACATTCCAACTACTCCAGGACTCACGTCGGCGTAGCATAGATATGGCTGTTCCTGTGATTGTAAATTCCATAGCACCCCTTTTGCCGCTTCCATCACCGGGTTCATTGCTTGTGCCGGACCCGCGCAAACTCCACCAAGCAAAGCGAATACCAGAGTAGCTTGTTTCAGTACGTTGAGTTTCATTTTTAAGTTCTCTCTATCGATAACGCTCAAAATTAAGCGCGATCGGATATTAATGAAAATAAATATTTTTCCATAGAAAGCTTTCTTAAAAATGCTGTAATTTCGAGTCGAAAGGTCGAATTTTACAAGTTCAGCTTTCAGTCGTGCAGTGCACGCAAGGCGCTCAACGCACTGCCCGCAACAACCGCAAGCCATTAAACACCACCAATAAACTCGCCCCCATATCGGCAAAAACAGCCATCCACAAGGTAGCCTCGCCCGTCAACGCCAGCACTAAAAATATTGCTTTAATGCCCAGTGCCAGCGTGATGTTTTGCATCAGCACAGTGTGCGTTTTTTTGCTGAGCCGGATAAAGTCGGCAATCTTGCCCAAGTCGTCATCCATCAACGCCACGTCCGCCGTTTCCAACGCGGTGTCGGTCCCCGCTGCACCCATAGCGAAACCGATATTCGCCTGCGCCAAAGCCGGTGCGTCGTTAATACCGTCGCCCACCATCCCGACATAACCGTAACGCGCAATTAATGCATTGATGGCAGTTAATTTGTCGTCCGGCAGCAAGTTGCCGCGCACTTCCGTAATCCCGACTTTATCGGCGATCGCCTGCGCCGTGTGTGGATTATCGCCGCTCAGAATCACCGTTGCGATACCCAACGCCTGCAATTGCGCAATGGCAGCCACGCTTGATCCACGCACCGTATCGGCCACCGCCATGATCAATAGCGGCGCAGTTGCCGAGCAGAGCACTATCGTGGTTTTTCCCTGCACTTCCAACGCTTCCAGAAGCGCTTCCAACATCGGGCTACAGATGCCCATATCGTGGACCATGCGATGATTGCCCAGATAAAAAAGCTGACCATCGATACGGCCCTGCACGCCAAGACCGGTCAAGGCCTCAAATGCGCTGACCTCAAACAAAGCCGCGGCGTTGTCCGTCGATTGTTTAGCTTCCCAATCCGCGGTCACCGCTGTCGATACAGGATGATCCGAGCGATGCGCAAGACTGGCGGCTTTACGCTGAAAATCGCGCAAATCACCGTCTGTTTGTACCAATTGCCTATCCGTGAGCACCGGTTTGCCTAGTGTCAACGTCCCGGTTTTATCCAGTGCCAATGCCCGGATCTTGCGCCCCATTTCAAGATACACACCGCCCTTGATCAGCAAGCCATGCTTAGCAGCGGCGGCAAGTCCGCTCACCACCGTCACCGGCGTCGAGATCACCAACGCGCACGGGCAAGCAATCACCAGTAATACCAAGGCCTTATACAGCCACGGATAAAATGCCTCCCCCAATACCAACGGCGGCAACACCCCAACCAACAGCGCCATCAGAACCACCGCCGGAATGTAATAGCGGGCGAATTCGTCGACGAAACGTTGCGTCGGCGCACGTTGACCCTGCGCTTGCTGCACACTTTTAATGATCCGCGATAAGGTCGAATTGGCTTGCAGCGCCGTGACCTTATAGTCAAACGCACTGCGTTCATTGATGGTCCCTGCAAAAACCTGATCCCCGGGCTGCTTAGCGACCGGCATGCTCTCGCCTGTAATCGGGGCCTGATTGATCGTGGTATGGCCGCTGGTGACGATGCCGTCGAGTGGCACGCGCTCACCCGGCTTCACCCGCACCAGCACCGCCAGCGCCACTTGCGCCGCCGGGATCTCGCGCCATCCGCCTGTGGCATCTTGCACTGTCGCCGTATCCGGGGCCATTGCCATCAAACCCCTGATTGCATTGCGCGCCCGATCGAGCGACAAGGCCTCAATCATTTCGGCCAGCGCGAAGAGAAAAATCACCACCGCTGCTTCCGGCCATTGACCAATAATCGCCGCGCCGATCACCGCCAGCGACATCAAAAAATTCATATTCAGCGAAAAATTACGCAGCGCAATCCAGCCTTTTTTAAGCGTATCGCGCCCGCCCGTCACAATTGCCAACAATGCCAAAACGATCACCAGCGCCGAGGTTTCATTGCCACTGGTCCACGCAACCACTTCCGAACTGATGGCAGCTATACCGGACACACCGATCAACAGCCATTTTTTGCGGGGGATTTTGTAAGCGTCGTCGCCGAGTTCAGCATCCGAGCCGACCACACCGGTGAGTGTGTCGGACTTCAAGGCCGGATCAAGGTCTAGCGCCTTGAGGGAGGCCAGCATGGTTGCCACCGAGTCCAGACGATGCTGCACAGTCAATTCACGCTGGATCAGATTGAACTGCATGCCGACAATGCCGGGCATGTTTTTGAAGCGGTCGCGGATTAACTTCTCTTCCGTCGGGCAATCCATTTTTTGAATCAGAAATACCGCTTCGGCGTCACCGTCGGCACGGGGTACAGGCAAAAATGGCGCGCTGGACATGGCGACCGGGTCGGCGATATTTGCATGGCTGTGATCGTGAGAATGCCCGTGGTCGTGCGTATGGGCGTGTTCCGGCGCATCCACGGTTGCATGATCGTGCTTGTGGCCATTCTTATGATCGTGCTGACAACTTCCCATTCGATTCTCCCTCATTGAACATTGACATACTTTGCATCTTGCACATTTAAAACCCTGTAGCTACTATAGAGTCAAGCAGAAGCTTTAAAAATCGTTGCAATGCATCCCATTTCAGGAAGAACCATGACCACGACCACACTCAAAATCGGCGAACTATCCAGCCATGCTGGTTGCCCCATCGAAACCATCCGTTATTACGAACGGGAAGGTTTGTTGCCGGTCGCCGCACGATCACAAGGCAATTACCGACTCTACGGCCCAACGCATGTCGAGCGCCTGCAATTTATCCGTCATTGCCGCTCGCTCGATATGACTCTCGATGAGGTGCGCAGTTTGTTGCAGTTTCGGGATATGCCAGAAGAAAATTGTGAACAAATCAATAGCTTGCTCGATCACCACATCGACCACGTTGCCAATCGCATTAATGAATTAAAGGCGCTGCAATTGCAACTCAAACAACTACGCAAGCAATGTCACAGCGTGCAGGCGGCTAAGGATTGTGGGATTTTGCAGGGACTTGCGAGTATGGAAGATGACGCGCCAGCTAATCTGGGGAGTCATGGGGGTGGGTGTCATTGAGTTGCGTCGGTGCAGCCAATGCAGCCTCGTTCTATCAAATCATTTTGGATAAGTCGTCAAAATGATCGATCAGTTTATGCACCTGCGTGCTGGGATTGAACTGGGTATCGTGTGTGGAAAAATAAGCTGAGAAGGGGTGACGTATTTGAGATGTTTTTGAATCAGATTAGCAACAATTTGAGGATGCAAACTGCTGTCTAACTCATCAACCGCCAATTTAACTGAAGATTTTCTGCAGTTCATTCCTTATATTTAAACTACCAGACGCATACCAGCGGTCTTCGCGGCATTCTTATCAAACGTAAAAACACATTCACAACCAGCCTTATTCGCTGATAGTGCAATGAGGCAATCTGAAAAATCAGCCTTTGACGCAAGAAACATATCTAATGCCTTAAACGCAATATCAGTATTTTCAATGATCAATTCACTGGTACGAAGCAACGTTTGAAGAATAGCTACGACTTCAGGTTTGGTCGAGCCATAACAGCCTTGCATCACCCACACCAACTCAACTAACGCAATCAGAGGAATAAATCCCGGATCATCATTCGTCAGTGAGTTGATGAGAGATGTCGCATGCGGCGATTGCTTTGCATCGTCTTGGGCGAGATAACGCACTAACACGTTGGTATCAAGGCCTATCATCGTGCTTTGGCTCCCTGTGCAGCAATGACATCGTTCATGTTTTCAACCGAAACAGGCTTAGACGGAGCGCGCAACATGCCTTTCAAGGAGCTGATAGGGCTGGTTGCCGGAATAATGACATATTTACCTTTTTCAACCTCTACAAACTCAATCCGGCTTCCTGCAGCAAGTCCAAGCGCGACACGCACCACCACAGGAATGGTTATTTGGCCCTTCGAAGTTAGGGTAGCTGTTGACATAATACGCCTTTCATTAAAAATGTAACCTTACTTTATGGTAAGGAATATCGTTTGTCAAGGACGCACTAAACCGGCGTCAACACCGCCACCCCAGAAAAGTGCCGCCCCGCATTCTCCAAAAACAATCGCACAGTCGCATCCACTGACTCCGGCGACCAACCCGCAACATGCGGTGTCAAAACCACATTGGGCAAATGCATCAACTGTTGCGGCGGTGCAGGCTCGCTCTCATACACATCCAGACCAGCGGCCGCAATGCGATGTTGACGCAAAGCTTGCGCCAACGCATCGGTATCGACCACGCTACCGCGCGCAATATTAACCAATACGCCAGTTGGCCCGAGCGCATCCAGTACGGCGCGATTGATCAGATGCCGCGTCGCCGGGCCGCCCGGGGTGGCGATCACCAGAAAATCAGCCCACCGGGCCAGATCTAATAAGGAGGGAAAATAGGTGAAGGCACAATTGCTACGCTCGGAGCGGCTGTGATAGGCGATTTCCATATCGAAGCCCAGCGCGCGTTTGGCAATTTGCAAACCGATGGTGCCGAGGCCGACGATTCCAAGCCGCTTGAGAGAGACGCTCGCCGGCAGCGGCAATGCGGTGCGCCAGATGCCCTGATGCAGCGCTACGCCTAATTGTGGGATGCCACGCACTGCCGCCAGCAGCAAGCCCATTGCGTGATCGGCCACACAGGCGTCGTTGGTGCCTGCGCCATTGCAGACGACGATGCCGCGTCTATGGGCGGCGGCTACATCAATGTTTTCATAGCCTGCACCCAGTGCGCAAATCAGGCTCAACTTTGGCATGACGCCCATTTCTGCCGCCGTCAAACCTACACTGCCGATGGTCAAGACTGCATTGATGTGTGCACCGTTGGTGGTGATTGCTTGCGTGCGCTGGGCCGTGGTTGGTGCATAAAGAACGTCAAAAACCTGTCGTATCTGTTCCAAATGTGGTTCGGAAAAATGCGACAGGATGAGCAGAATGGATTTCATGGCGGGTAGTCTGGCGTGGTTGACGAGAGCGGCTATGTTACCGGTCTATCGTCTTATCTGCCGGGCATGCGTTGGCGCTTAATTTTGCTTGAGTCGATCCATGATTTGCGCCACATTAAACCGCATCATGCGCAGATACGTCGGCGCGTCACCATCAGCCTGCGATAACGCATCGGCATATAACTTACCGCCCGGCTTCACACCAACTTCATCGCTGATTTGTTGCAGCAGTTTTGGATTGCTCATGTTTTCAAAAAAGATCGCTTTGCTGTTCTCTTTACGGATTTGCCGGATCAGCATTGCCACGTCTTTCGCACTCGGCTCGCTTTCGGTTGTCATCCCTTGCGGTGCCAGAAACCGTACCTTGAAATGCGCGCCAAAATAGCCGAACGCATCGTGCGAGGTAATGACAGTACGCCGCGCTTCGGGTATCTGCGCGAACTGCGCTTCTGCCCAACTATCGAGGGCGATCAATGATTGCGTGTATGCCTCGCCATTTTTTTGATAGAGCGCCGCTCCGGCAGGATCAGCACGACTTAGCGCCGCGACAATATTGCGGGTATACACCATCACATTGGTCGGGTCTTGCCATGCGTGCGGATCGGGATGCGGCGTGGCACTGTTGTGCTCATGGTCGCCGTGATCGTGGCCATGCGCACCCTCCTCGCGCTCCCGGGCCGCAATACCATTGCTGGCCACCACCAACGCCCCTTTGTAATTGGCAGCATCGGCAAGCCGTGTCATCCAGCCCTCAAAGCCCAGTCCATTGATGACGACGACTTTCGCTTGCGCTAACGTGCGGACATCTTTTGGTGTCGGCGCAAAGATATGCGCATCCTGATCAGGGCCGACTAAGGTTGAAACGGTCACCCGATCGCCGCCAATATTGCTGACAATATCGCTGAGAATGCTGAAACTAGCGACAACCGGCATTTTGTCAGCCGCCGTAGCAATGCCACTAACAAGCATCAAACCGATCAAAAAAATATGTTTATAACGGATCATTCGAACTCCCTATGGATGTCAAACGTATCAACCTAGCTTATGCGGCCGCTTCATTAATTTCGGCAACCAGCCGCGCGGCGCAATCATTAACGAGATCAAATACAGTCCGCCGGCGCAGACAATGATGGTCGGGCCCGACGGCGTGGAGGTGTAATACGACAATAACAAACCGATATACCCGGCAGCGGCAGCTTGCAATGCGCTATTAAGTAATTGGGCGGGCAAAGTGTCATGCCACAGCCGGGCCGAGACCGCTGGCAGCATCATCAAACCCACTGCCATGAGCGTGCCCAGCGTCTGAAATGACGCCACCAAATTGAGCACCACCAACATCAAAAACAGTTGCTGAAACAATGCGCCACGCGCCCCTTTAGCACCGCATGCTGCCAGAAATGAGGCGTCAAAACTCTCCAGCACCAGCCCGCGATACATCATCGCCCCGACCATCAGACTGACCGTTGTGACCCCTGCGACCAAAAACAAACCTTCGCGATCCACGCCCAACACGTTGCCAAACAAAATGTGCAACAAATCCAGCTTGGAGCCATTCACCGATATCAACATCACGCCCAATGCCAGCGCCACTAAATAGACTGAAGCCAGACTCGCGTCTTCCTTTAAATCCGTATGCCGACTAATGAGCGCGGCAATCGCCACGACAATCACGCCAGCCAAAAAGCCGCCGATACTGAGCGCCGGCAGCGATAAGCCGAATAACATAAACCCAACCGCTACGCCCGGTAACACTGCGTGACTGAGCGCATCGCCAAACAAACTCATCCTGCGCAAAGTGAGCAATACCCCCAGCGGCGCACTGCTCAGCGCCAGCGCCAGAATCCCGATCAAGGCGCGCCGCATAAAGGCGAACTCCTGAAACGGTGCTAATGCAAATTGATAAAAAGTGGTGAACCAGTGGGCGAATAAACTCATACCACCATCCCCGGCTGGCAGATCGGCGCGTTCGGGTCCTGCGCTTCTGGCATGTTCTTAGCCAACCGCAAATGTTCTTCGGTGATCACGGTCGCCGTATCGCCCCACGCCACCAAGCGCCGTGCCAACATCACCGCTTGCGGAAAATAACGACGCACTTGTTCGTTGTCATGCAACACCGCAATCACGGTGCGCTGCTGCGCGTGCCACGACTGCACAATTGCCAATAAATCCTCGGTCGTTTTGGCGTCCACTGCATTAAACGGCTCGTCGAGCAAAATCAATTCAGCGTCCTGCAACAGAATCCGGGCAAACAGCACACGCTGAAACTGCCCGGCAGACAAACTGCCTATGGCGCGATCGGCGAACCCTTCCAGACCCACCGCATGTAAAGCAGCGTCCGCCTTTTCCGCCATAGCTTTGGTAATCCCGCCGAATAATCCGGCCCGTTGCCAATATCCCAGCAACACGCAATCCATCACCGAAATCGGGAAACCGCGATCAATCTCCGCCTGTTGCGGCAAATACGCAATCCGCTTACGTGGCACGCTGATGTCAACCTGACCGCTATCAATGCGCACCAAACCCAGCAAGCTCTTGAGCAGCGTACTTTTACCCGCACCATTGGGACCGATGATTGCCGTCAGTGAACCGCACGCAAAGCTGCCGCTGATGTGATGCAGAGCCGGATGCTGACGATAGGCAACCGTCAGATTGTGTACTGTCACAGCGGCCGTCATCCTGTCGCTCCCAGCGCCCACCAGACGCCAAGCCAGAATAAAAGGCACACAGGCAATACCAGCATCAGGCGAAATAATGCCGAGCGCGCCAGCATGCTGGGACGAGTTTTTTGATTACTAGCGGTAATGGAGGGCGAATTGTGAGGCATTTTTTTACATTTACAAGGCGGGAATTGAAGCCAGGGGCGTCTATCAGTAGCTGATAAAGATCGACCGAAACATCAACGAATTGCAACTAAGTTGCAGCTTGCAGAATTATAGTGCAACTAAGTTGCATTTGGGAGTTATTTACCATTCACTTCTCGCGGATAACATTAAGTAAGGCCATATTTTCATCCGAGAGCACGCGCGACATAGCACTCACTGAAGGGAACCCCACATTTGGCTCTTCAGGGTCACCCTCACGCGTACCGGCGGCAATCGCCAGAGAACGTATCCGCTGCTCAGCGACTGAGGCAACACCAAATTTCATTTTCTTCATGACAACAGTTCCTTGAAAACGCGGTCAACAATCCCTTGTCCACTCAAGACAGCGTCAACCAATGACTAAAAGACTTGCCCTACATCACCCCTGACCTCCACTCTCAGCGCAAATACGGAACACTTTTCCAACTAAGGTGTTCCAAAAATCAACAATCGCTTGTATTGCGACAGCAAACCAGCAGCACTCTCGCCACCACCTCATTTTAGTCAGACCCAATCCCCACGGGGCGCTAAGCAATTTCTGGCACGTCAATCCAGTCGAATGAATGCCACAAACGCGCATTGGCACGCGCCTTGCAATTACCTGAGCGTGCCTGTTGCACCCGGCTCACAGCCAACTTGATAATTAACTAAAACCCCCTTCGGAGGACGACATGAATCTGGTAGATATCAGTAAACTAGGCATTAAAAACCCCTTCAAACAACGTTACGATAATTTTATCGGCGGCAAATTTGTACCACCGACCAAGGGCGAGTATTTTGAAAATATCAGCCCGGTCCTGGGTAAAGCTTTCTGCGAAGTAGCCCGTTCCAGTGCGGAAGACGTTGATCTCGCGCTAGACGCGGCACACGCTGCCAAACGCGCCTGGGGCCGTACTTCACCGACCGAACGTGCCAATATCCTGCTTAAAATCGCCGACCGGATGGAAGCCAATCTTGACCTGTTGGCGCTGGCCGAGACCATCGATAACGGCAAACCATTGCGCGAAACCACACTGGCCGATATTCCTCTGGCGATCGATCATTTCCGTTATTTCGCCGGTTGCATCCGCGCGCAAGAAGGTAGTGTTTCGACAATTGATGCCGAGACTTATGCCTATCACTTCCACGAGCCTTTGGGCGTCGTCGGTCAGATCATTCCGTGGAATTTCCCGATTCTGATGGCGGTCTGGAAAATGGCACCAGCGTTGGCTGCCGGTAACTGTATCGTGCTCAAACCTGCCGAACAAACGCCTGCATCGATCATGGTCTGGGTAGAGCTGATCGCTGATTTGTTGCCACCGGGCGTGCTCAATATCGTGCAAGGTTTTGGTTTAGAAGCAGGCAAACCGCTGGCATCAAGCAAGCGTATCGCCAAGATCGCCTTCACCGGCGAAACCACGACTGGCCGTCTGATCATGCAATACGCATCGCAGAACATCATTCCGGTCACGCTGGAACTGGGCGGCAAATCACCGAACATCTTCTTTGCCGATGTCATGGATCAAGACGATGCATTCTTTGACAAATGCCTGGAAGGCTTTGCCATGTTTGCGCTCAATCAAGGCGAAGTCTGCACCTGCCCGTCACGCGCATTGATTCAAGAATCGATTTATGACGCCTTTATGGAACGAGCATTAAAACGCGTGAAAGCCATTAAACAAGGCAACCCGCTGGAAATGAGCACCATGATCGGCGCGCAAGCATCGCTGGAGCAACTGGAAAAAATCCTGTCGTACATCGACATCGGCAAACAGGAAGGCGCAAAACTGCTCACCGGCGGCACGCGCACACAACACGAAGGCGATCTTGGCACCGGTTATTACATGGAACCAACCGTGTTTTCCGGCCATAACAAAATGCGTATTTTCCAGGAAGAAATCTTTGGCCCGGTATTGTCGGTGACGACGTTCAAGGATGAAGAAGAAGCGCTGGAAATTGCCAACGATACCTTGTACGGTTTGGGCGCAGGCGTGTGGACGCGCGACGGTGCACGTGCTTTCCGCATGGGCCGTGGAATTCAGGCTGGCCGGGTCTGGACCAACTGTTACCACCTCTACCCGGCGCATGCTGCTTTCGGCGGGTACAAGCAATCCGGTATCGGTCGCGAAAATCACAAAATGATGCTTGATCATTATCAGCAAACCAAAAACTTGCTGGTCAGCTATAGCCCGAACGCGATGGGTTTTTTCTAAGTCATTTTTGTTATACGCGGCTCCTGTAACCGGAGCCGCGTTTTTTCTTTCACTGAAGGCCAACAATGTCCACGATTCCCGCCCGCGTTACCGCCACGGAAGCCACACTGGAATTGCTCCAGACGCTGCGCAAAAAGCATGGTGCGCTGATGTTCTTTCAATCCGGCGGCTGCTGCGATGGCAGTGCACCGATGTGCTACGCCCGCGATGATTTTCAGGTGGGCGATGCCGACATCTATCTAGGCGATCTCGACGGCGAACCGTTTTATATCGGTGCCGAGCAGTTCGAATACTGGAAACACACACAATTAATCATCGACGTCGTCAACGGTAACGGCGGCATGTTTTCTCTCGATAATGGCTCCGGTCGTCGCTTTCTGACACGCTCACGCTTGTTTAGCGACGATGAGTACGATCAGTTGGCGAAGCTGCCGTTGCAGTGCGGCAAACAGACGGCTACTTAAGCCACTGCATTACTTTCTGTCTAAAACCCATGCTCTTAAAGATGGCCGACATACCGTTAAGCTTTGCTGTATTCGGTACGCATGCATCATCACGCCTCTTGAACTGACCTCTTTCAACCTCCTGCACAGCAACGAAGACCAGTAGAATTGCTATTCTCAATTCACGCACGGTCTGCAGGCCCTAGATGCCATCCGCAAAAAACGCTAACGCAAGCCCGTCTTTACCGCATGCAAAGTCACACCGAACCTTGCAAGCGATTGCCGCCTTTGAAGGTATCAAGGGGGTCGCCGGGCTGGCCGCCACGCTTGGCCTGCTCAGTCTGCTGCATCACGATATCCGTTATCTGGCCACAGAGTTGATCGGTCATTTCGGCATGGACCCGGCTGCGTACTACCCCTCCATTTTTCTGCACTACGCGGATGTTCTGGGTGATCAAAATCGTCGCACGATTATGTTGATCGGCATCTGCTATGTCTCACTACGTTGCGTCGAAAGCTTCGGCCTTTGGCGTAACCGACCGTGGGCAACCTGGCTGGGCGCGGTCTCCGGCGGGATCTATATCCCCATCGAAATTCACCATCTGCTGTTTCATCCATCCTTTGTGAATGGTGCGGTACTGACTGGTAATGTGTTCGTTGTTGCGTATCTGGTGTTGCAAATCTGGCGCAAGCGCATGACCGTAACATTCTCGGTCTGAGCTTAACGGTGTCTGAACGGACAATGAAAGCGCCATACATTCCCTCCCCCTTTAAAGGAAAATCATGACCGCCAACTATCAACGCTATGGCAGCGTCGCCCTCATCACAATCAATAATCCTCCGGTTAATGGCATGGGATTGGTGACGCGCACCGCGATGGTGGCGGCCATTCACACCGCACTGGACGATCACGCTGTCAGCGCGATTGTCATCACTGGGGCTGGGAATGCGTTTTCCGGCGGAGCCGATATCAAGGAATTCAACTCGCCAAAAGCACTTGCCGAACCATCGCTACATACCCTCATTGACATTGTTGAAAGCGCCAGAAAACCAGTGATCGCGGCCATCCATAGCGTGTGTATAGGTGGTGGTCTGGAGTTGGCGCTAGCTTGCCATTACCGCATCTCCACACCAACAGCGCAGATTGGATTACCCGAAGTCAAACTCGGCTTATTACCCGGCGCAGGCGGTACTCAACGCTTACCGCGCGTGGTCGGTCTGGCGTTAGCCGTTGAGATGATTGTCTCCGGCAATCTGGTGGTGGCCGAAAAATTATCGAAAACCGCACTGTTTGATGCTGTGATTGATACATCAAATAACGGTGCGCCCGATGACTGGATCTCGCAAGTCCTGGCTTTTGCCAACAAAATAGCCGCGCTGCGGCCATTGCCAAAAGTACGCAATTCCACAATTGACTATCCTGATGCCGAGGCGTTTTTGCAAGCCGCCCGCGCCAGAGTCAGCGCCACGGCGCAACAATTTCCTGCACCCTTAACATGTATCGATGCGATAGCCGCCGCCATCACCAAACCGTTTGACGATGGCTTGCAATACGAGCGGTCATTGTTTATGAAGCTGTTACAAACGACCGCATCCAAGGCGCTACGCCACGCATTTTTCGGCGAGCGCGCTGCTGGCAAAATTGCGGACGTTCCTGCCGATACACCACGCCGTCGCATTCATACCGCAGCCATCATTGGCGCCGGGACGATGGGCGGTGGTATTGCGATGACATTTGCCAACGCTGGCATTCCTGTGACGCTGTTGGAAACCAATGCTGTGGCATTGGAAAAAGGTCTTGCCGCGATTCGTAAAAATTACGACAGCACGCTCAAAAAGGGCAAGCTCACGCAAAAAAAATATGACCTGCGCATCTCCTTGATCAGTGGCACCCTAAACACTGCCCAGATCAGTGGGGCAGACATCGTGATCGAGGCCGCATTTGAAGATATAGCAGTCAAACAGGCGGTCTTTACAATGCTCGATGCAGTCATGAAACCGGGCGCTATTTTGGCCTCAAATACATCCACGCTCGACCTCAACGCCATCGCAGCAGTCACACAACGACCGCAAGACGTGATCGGCATGCATTTCTTCAGTCCCGCCAATGTCATGAAATTGCTCGAAATCGTGCGCGGTGAAAAAACCGCTAAAGACGTATTGGCAACTGTAATGGCGCTGGCCAAAACACTACGCAAAACCGGTGTCGTCGCAGGTGTTTGCGACGGGTTTATCGGCAATCGGATGATCGAGCAAACTATTCGTCAGGCGGGGTTTTTATTAGATGAAGGATGCCTGCCGGAGCAAGTCGATCGTGCTATGGAACAATTTGGCTATGCGATGGGGCCTTTCCGTATGAGTGATTTGGCTGGCAATGATATCGGCTGGGCAATACGCAAGCGCCGGGCCATAGACACACCTGAGACAACGTACTCCAAAACCGCCGACCTGCTATGCGAGATGGGCCGCTTCGGTCAAAAAACCGAAGCCGGATGGTACGACTATAAAGTCGGAGATCGTAGCGCCTGTCCATCGCATACCGTCAACCAAATGATTGTGCAATCTTCTGCCGATAGCGGCGTTGTGCGACGCCAGATCAGCGACACCGAAATCGTCGAACGATTGGTGTACGCGCTGGTCAACGAGGCCGCCTTCATCCTCGAAGAAGGTATCGCGCAACGGGCCTCCGATATCGATATGGTGTATCTGACTGGATACGGCTTCCCGTTATTTCGCGGCGGACCGCTGTTTTATGCCGACACGGTGGGCTTACCCAAGGTGATTATTGCCATTGAAAAATATGCGCAAGGCATACATGGAGAAGCATGGAAAATCGCGCCTTTTCTGATCAAGCTGGCGACACATCATAAGACTTTTAATGCGATGTAATCCCCTCAAAACTATCCGAAAGCGGACCGCTGTGATCTTGGTCAGTTTTCTTTATGGTAAATGTGATAATTTTAGAATTTACCCACAACGCCTCTGGCGCTGAAAGGACATACCATGCAACATGGAATTCTTGCCTGGCTCGTTATCGGAGCCATTGCTGGCTGGCTTGCTGGCGTATTGGTGAAAGGCGGCGGCTTTGGCATCGTGGTCGATATCATCGTCGGTATTGTTGGCGCATTTATCGGCGGTTGGCTGGCCGGACTTCTCGGTATCGGTGTTGGTAACGGCATACTCGTGTCTATCGTCACAGCGACCTTAGGTGCAGTAGTACTGCTGTTTATCTTACGCTTGATCAAGCGAGGATAAAACTGCTGCTCTAGCATTTTTTATATAAACGACTCAAATGCGCCATGCGTTTGGGTCGTTTTTATTTTTTTGTCGTAATTTTTGCGATGCTTGAATCTGGAAACGGCAGTTGACGGCTTCAAGACATCTATAAGTGCTTGAATAAATTAACTATTTCTACAATAAATACTGTCACCTGTTGGGTGAGCACGATGGCACATTTTTCCGGCTCTCTGGCGTCGTTTGCAGTCTGCCGCGTCGTCCCGCCTGGCCAGAAAATCGGAAAAACGCATACTCGTGTCGGTCCAACTGCCGTTTCCTGGTTGAACAAAAGAAAACAACTCCGATTCTGGCAGTTTTGGACAAACATGGTCGCCATGTCTGGCGTAAAAAAATCCTGATCCCGTACTTTTCCATATCGTCGTAACTCATTGAAATTGTCGAAGCACATCTCTGTGTACTCAGGTAATTCTGTTAGCACCATATTCCTGGTGCCGCATGGAAAGCCATCCAAAACCGCCATCCATGCTGTCCGAAATTGACAAAGTTTTGTCGTAAACACTATAGGCGACAGTCCTATGATCAAGACATCGCAACGCACATATTTCTTGTCACAGGTTAATGGATAGTGCTGACCGGTGATGTAAGAGAGGCGATATTTATTCTTCAGAAAATGTCGTAAACCTTGCTGGGAATCTGCTGTAAAGCATGTCGGTGATCTGTGTTTTATCGGACTCTGGTATGAGTCTGCCGACTAACTTTGTAGCTTTAATTTCATCTTTATTTTTAGCGAAATCTTGTCTGTTAATAGGGGCGTATATAGACGAGACCATCAGGAAATTGACGCCCTACACTCTCAGGAGAAACAAAAATGAAAAAGCAACTTCTTGCCGCAGCCATCGCTTCATTGTTTGTTGTCGGGGCATACGCTGGCGGTGGTGGTGGTAGTGGCGGTCATGGATCAAAACCTTCCGACCCTGCGTCAACCGTATCTAACGCTGCGATTGCAACGGCAACTGCCGGGGCTGGCGGAGCTGGTGGGGGCGCTACTAGCGGTGCCGCTGTTGGTGGCGCTTCAACTGGTGCGGCTGTGGGTGGTGACGCTTATCAAGTCAATGCCAGCGGCCTCGCTAATACTGGCGGCAACTATACCGGTGCCGGTGGCGCCACATCGTCAGGAGGCAATACCACCGCTGGCGGCACTACAGGCGCTGCTGCTACTGGTGGTGGTGCTGTTGGCGGTGGCGCTAATGCTACCGGTGGTGGTGGGGGCGGCGCAACTGGCACTACTAATGCTGCGGCTAATTCAACAGCAAATGGTGCTGCGTCCGGTTCTGGTAGTGGCGGTGGCGGCTGGGGGAAAATGGGTCCTCCTAGCGGCGGCAGCGGTGGATCAACTACCTCGACTGCAGTAACTCTGGCAGGCACTGAGGCTTCTGGCGGTAACGGCGGCGGCGCACTTGCTGGCGGCGGCGATGCCAATGGCGGTGGTGCTGGCACTAATACTTCCGGCAACACCCAATTCGCAAATGGTAATTCATTTGCGATTGGCGGCTATTCCAGTTCTAGCACCGGAAACGCCAACAGTTCTGTCTACGGCAACCATAACACCGCTGGTTCGGCAGTGTCGGTTGTCGAAGGTGGCAACACTCACAGCGGTCCAGCAACCGGTGGTAATGGCGGTAATGGCGGCGATGCTGCTGCAGTAGCAGGCTCAGGCAACAGCTTCTAGTACTGCAGCTTGTGATCTAAAGGGAAGGGGATGAGGGAGAGGAAACTTTCCCTCACCTTTACAACATAAAGAAAATAACGGAGAAGCTATGAAACACAAACTTCTAGGTGTCCTGGTAGCCTCGATATTCTCAGTACCAGTGGTCGCAACGGCACACTCACCATCGGCACCCTCAGCACCGATTGTGCCTACCTCTTCATCAACATCGACTGCCACAGGGGGAGCAGGCGGGAGCGGGGGATCATCGACCGGCGGTGCTGCCACTGGCGGATCGGCGACTAACTCAGTTTCAGGCACCAGCGCCAACGGCAATACTTCGACCGTCAGCGTTTCAGTATCGCTCCCTGCTGAATCATCTGGCTCAGGGACAACTGCTGCGACAGATCCGGCTGCTACTTCTGCACAAGCTGGGGACCCTGGCAGCAGCGCCTTCAACACCAAGGCAACTGTGGAATATGGCGGCACTTATACTGTAAAAAGCGCACCCGCGATTACAGCCCCATCGCTGACTACAACGTTGTCCGACACTTGCATGGGTTCAGTATCGTTTGGCTTATCGCTCACTGGCTTTGGCGCAACTGCCGCCTCAACAATGGTAGATCAAGCGTGCGTGCGGCGACTTGACTCGCGCGAGTTTCGGGCGATGGGTCTCAATGACGTGGCGCTGGCACTCCTTTGTCAAAGCGATGCCAATCGCAAAGCGGTCGAGGCCACAGGACACGATTGCCCCGGGATGACAAGACCAGCAGTGGCAGCAGCCAATACAGCGGCAGTAGCAGTCGCTACACCAATGGCGGTAAAACCTGCCATCGTCCACGTTGAAAATATTCGCGTTGATACGCCTGCACCTGCTGCGGTTGCTGTCGCTGTTGATCCAACTCCTGTCGCGGACGCAGCTCCCATCGCCGCTGTAGCTGTCAGTACCCCTGAGACTGAGTATCGCGATCCTTTCATCCGTCAGCGTCTTGGTCTGGCGCCATTGCAAAATGAATCCGATGCGAAATGATCACAGTCTAATCACAGCTGTGCATACCTATATCGAAGGTCAAGGACATGCCATGAAGCGGACGCCACCTTCTCGCGATCGAATTGCAGCAGCTCTTAAGCAGGAGGAGCTTGGCATGCCGGTAGCTGACGTAATTCGACAAGCAGGGATTACCGAACGTACTTTTCAGAACTGGAAAAAACAATACGGTGGCCTGCAAGAGTATCCAGAGCGTTTGAAATGTTTACAAGACGAGAACCTCAAGCTCAAGCAGATTGTTGCCGAATTGACGCTTGAAAATTCACGCCTCGAAGACGCGCTGGAGGACAAACATCTTAGCCATTAATGACGCTATGAAAGGATAGCGGGATAAGGCTACAACTGAAGCACATAGTCGACAGCCCACCGCGCTTGAACTTAATAGGACTTACGCAAAATTGTTCCAGCAAGGCAGACTGAACAAAGACAGCGGCCAGGAAGGATAACGTCGCTGGGGCGATTTTGCGTAAGTCCTACCTAAAAAGAAACGGAGGGAGCAGCATATGCACACCATCATCAGTTCACCGAGAAGTGACACACAATTGTTCCGGCAACGGACTTGCTAAAGCGATTTTCTTCCATCCTGCTGATAAAGGCAGTACGCATGATCGATGGAAAAGCGTAACGCTGTCGGGACAATTTTGCGTATTTATTCTCTTTAAAAAACTGTCATTTCCTCCCGCTATTTTGTATCGTTGTTTGTTGCGAACATGATTCTAAGCAGTAAAAAAATGCTGCATCAGCCTACAAAACAGGACAAATTTCAGGCCTTCTTACCTTTTTTTGATGTGGATCAATTCGTGAGGGTTAATTCGTAGCACCATAAAGATGCTTATTTGATAACTAAAAAATGCCATCCGGCAAACGTCAATAACATCCTCAGGACTGTCGAAAGGTGTTCCGATAAGACGTCATGCGAAGCACAACGTCGCCGGGGCGATTTTCGCAAGTCCTGATACGCATATTAGGGGAGCCTTCATGGATATTGGGAGCCTAACCAAACTTGATACGACGGATCAACATTGCGCCATCAAGCATATTGGCATCATGGTGTTTGAGGGCGTGATACTGGCTGATGTAGTTGGTGCAGCGGATGTATTTGGCATCGGCGACAAACTCATTTCAACGGTATTTCCCGGCACGACACGCTATCAGGTATCGATCATGTCGATTTCTGGCGGGATGGTGATGTCGTCGGCTGCGGTGCAAATTTTGACAGAACCTCTGACGCAATTTGATCACCGCGAATTTGATACGCTGATCATTGCCAGCGGTACAGGCAACTTTGATGCCTATCGCGACCCGGTGTTGATCGCATGGTTGCAAAAAAAACGCCATCAGGTTCGCCGTATTGCCGCCATCTGTACCGGCGTATTCGTGATCGGTGCGGCAGGTTTTCTCAATCATCGGCGCGCCACTACGCATTGGGCGCTAGCGGACAAAATGTCGCGCGAATTTCCAGAAATCAATATTAATAGAGAAGCACAAATTGTCGAGGACGACGATATTTTTACGTCGTGCGATGTCGGTATGGCGACCGATATGGCTTTGCGTTTTTTGGAAAATGATCTGGGTCCTGCGGTGGCACAACGTATCGGGCAAAATCTGGTGGTTTGCCAGCGTCGTCGCGACACCTCGCCCGCCAACACGCCAACACGCCCAGTCGAGTCCATTATCAACAGCAAAATACATAAGGCCTCGCTCTGGTTCGTGGAACATCTTAGCGAACCTATTTCGGTTATGGATGCGGCCAATTTCGTGTTTATGAGTGAGCGCAATTTCGTGCGGCAATTCAAGCGTGAAACCGGACAAACGCCACACGATTTTTTGATTAACCTGCGACTCGAAGCTGTGCGCCAGCAACTCTCGGAAACCGATTTACCGGTCGATAAAATTGCCCGACGTTGCGGCCTTTTCAGTGGCGCCAATGTAGCTAAACTATTCCGCAAACAGATGTGGCCATCGCCTACTGAATATAGAAAAGGCAATCGGCTATCGCAAAGCAAATCTGTATAAATATAAGAAGGTTCGTACTGCACAAAAAAGCCGCATCGCTGCGGCATTTTTATAACGGTCATCTATCCTGCCGATTAAAATCGCCAGGTAACACCAACACCAACCTGACTATCCACTTCGGCGCTATTCAAACCCCATTTAAGACCTGCATCCAGATCGACATTCTTCCCCGGCGAGTAAATAACCCCAACCAACATATATGCCGGATTAATCGTGCTGCTGATATCTGCATTGCGAGCTATGCCAATGTCAGCAGCCATGCGCCATTGCTCATCGATGTTGTAGGTCACAGCGGTCGATGCCCGCCACAACATTGCGCGATTTTCATCGCGATCCTGAGCTAATGCGTAACGATTAACGGCGACCTCAAGATTGCCGTGAAAGGTCCATGGCGCACTATCGATACTACCAATCAAGGTCAACGCCGCACTACTACGCCCGGTACCCAATCCCCTGTTTTGATTGCCGCTCGGCAGCATCAACACCGGCTTGATGGCAAAACTGACCGGACCACGTTCATAGAAGCGCCATTTCACGCCTAGCGACGCATCATTGACGCCGTTCGGCGATGAGAGTGTGCTCGGAAGATCGCTGAAAACATCGACATTCGACAGCACGCCATAGGTATAGGTGAAATCAGCAACGTGACTGGAAACGCTATTTTTTCGAAACCAGTCAGTGTTTGCTTCAAGCTGCTGATTTCCTGCATCTTGTGTGCCAGTGTCATCGGTCACTAGCGGATGGGCTGCAAAAGCCGACTGGAAAATCATGAACAACGCCAGGCCGCCTGGCATGTGGATTTTTTTAAATGACATCTTTACTCTTTACAAATGGCACCACGCATGGTCAGCGGCTGGGTTTACATTATTTTTCCGTTAGTCAATATAGACATCAAACATTTCATGAAGATGACTTCCGCAAATAAAGCGATGTGCGGAAGCCCTGAAAACATTACGCCTGATGATAGGCAGTAATACGCTCGACTTCCGTTTTCGATCCCAGGAACACCGGCACGCGCTGATGCAATTTATGCGGCGCAATATCCAGAATCGCCTGCTTACCATCGGTGGCGGCACCACCCGCTTGCTCCACAATCATCGCCATCGGATTGGCTTCATACATCAAACGCAATTTGCCCGGCATGCTGGTGTCGCGGCTATCGGCTGGATACATAAAAATACCGCCACGGGTAAGAATACGGTGCACATCGGCCACCATCGAGGCGATCCAGCGCATGTTGAAATCTTTCTTCAGCGGCCCCGTCGTGCCTGCCAGCATCTCATTGACATAGCGCGTGACCGGCGGATACCAGTGGCGGGTATTGGAGGCGTTGATGGCGAACTCTTTGGTCTCAGTCGGAATCTGGATATCACGCTGGGTTAATACCCAGGCACCCATCTCACGATCTAGCGTGAAACAGTGGACGCCGTTGCCAGTGGTGAGCACCAACATAGTTTGCGGACCGTACACCGCATAACCGGCAGCAACTTGCTGGCGACCGGATTGCATGAAATCTTGCTCGGATGGTGTCGTCATGCCTTCTGGCGCTTTGAGTACCGAGAAAATAGTGCCGATGGAGACATTGACGTCGATGTTGCTGGAACCGTCGAGCGGATCGAACAACAGCAGGTATTCGCCTTGCGGATAGCGATTCGGAATCGGGTGGATCGTTTCCATTTCTTCGGACGCCATCGCAGCTAAGTGACCGCCCCACTCGTTGGCTTCGAGCAGGATTTCATTGGAAATAATATCGAGTTTTTTTTGTACTTCGCCTTGGACGTTTTCAATGCCGGCGCTACCCAATACTTCGCCCAGCGCACCTTTGCCGACGGCGTGGCTAATAGTCTTGCAGGCCCGACCGACGACTTCGATGAGCAGGCGCAGTTCGGACGGAATGCTGTTGTGCAGACGTTGTTGTTCGATCAGATGTTGCGTGAGGCTGACACGTTTCATATTTCTTCCTTAAACATTAATTGGCGAGTGCTTTGGAAACAACTTCCAGCACATCTTTAGACAAATTAGGTGCGGCTGCGACACGCTGCAACGCACTGCGCATTTTTTCCTGGAATGCCGGGGCATATTTACGCCAGCGATCCAGCGTGCGTGCCAACCGGGCGGAGACTTGCGGATTGACGTTATTGAGGGCAATCACCTGATCGGCCCAGAACGCATAACCGCTGCCGTCTGTGGCGTGGAAATTGGCCGGATTGCTGTTGCAAAAACTGAAAATTAAACTGCGTGCGCGGTTGGGATTGTTAATGGTAAAGGCAGGATGCTCGAGCAAAGCACGCACTGCATGGACATCGCTGGTATGCGCCATGGCTTGCAGCGCAAACCATTTATCGATGACCAACGCTTCCTGTGCAAAGTCGGTATAAAACTTCGCCAGCGCAGCGGTTTTTCCCGGCGCACTGCTATTGGTCAGGGCAACCAAAGCGGCAAAACGATCGGTCATGTTATCGGCGTCGTCATACTGTTTTTGCGCCAACGCGTGTGCGACAGCATCGTCGACTTCCATCAAATACGACAGCGCGACATTTTTCAGCGCACGCTTACCCGCCGACAGTGCGTCGGCGCTATACGTACCCGGTGTTTGATTGGCGTGATACGCAGCTACTAATGCGGCATTGAGAGAGACCGCCAAACTGCCGCGCAAGAATTGACGGGCACCATGAATCGCCTGCGGATCGATGATCTCGGTTTGTTCGGCCAGCACAGTTTCCGACGGCAGAGTAATGGCGAGCTCACGGAAAGCGGCATCGAGCGTCGTGTCACTCAAGATAATCGCGAAGGCGTCGCCCAGTGCACCGCTGTGGGACTCGGTATCACGCAATAGCGATTTAATCGCATCCTGCGTAGGAAACTCGCCGCTTTCATTAGCGATGATGACGCCAGCCGTTAATGACAGCAAGCTACGGGTAGCAAGGCGTTGACCGGCCTCCCATCGATTGAATGGATCACTGTCATGCGCCAGCAAGAATGCCAGATCGGCATCGCTGTAATCAATATTCACGACAACGGGCGCTGAAAAATTGCGCAGTATGGAGGGAGTCGGGGCAACGGCGACGTCAATGAAACGGAAGGTTTGCTGTGCCTTGGTCAGCTCTAGTACGCGAGTGGTTTCTGTTGACTGATCGTCTTTATTATCGGTCTTCAATCGCAATGGCAAATCGTGACCATTGCTGTCGAGCAAACCAACGGCCACCGGAATATGAAACGGCAATTTTTTCTTCTGGCCCGGCGTTGGCAAGCACGATTGCGTGAGCGTGATGTCGTAGGTTTTTTTCACCGCATCGTAATGCGTTTTAATATCAATCCGTGGCGTGCCAGCCTGACTGTACCAACGCTCAAACTGGGTCAAATCGCGGCCATTGGCGTCCACCATCGCTGCGCGGAAATCATCACAGGCAACGGCTTGTCCGTCGTGACGTTTGAAGTACAGATCCATCCCTTTGCGAAAGCCATCGCGACCTAGCAGGGTCTGATACATACGGACAACTTCGGCACCTTTTTCATAAATGGTGACGGTGTAAAAATTATTGATTTCGACGTAGGCGTCAGGGCGCACAGAATGCGCCATCGGACCGGCATCTTCAGGAAACTGGGCCTGGCGCAGCACGCGTACATCATCAATGCGCTTGACCGCACGGCCGCTGTCGGTGCCGACCATGTCGGCTGAGAATTCCTGATCGCGGAAAACAGTTAAGCCTTCTTTGAGCGACAACTGAAACCAGTCGCGGCAGGTGACGCGGTTGCCGGTCCAGTTATGGAAATATTCATGACCGACTACCGCTTCGATATTGGCGTAATCCACGTCGGTTGCCAGATGAGGATTGGCCAGCACATATTTGGTGTTGAAGATGTTGAGGCCTTTGTTTTCCATCGCGCCCATGTTGAAGTCGCCGACGGCGACGATCATGAAACGGTCCAGATCGAGTTCCAGACCGAAGCGCTCTTCATCCCAACGGATACTGTTTTTAAGCGAGTCCATCGCGTGTTGGGTTTTATCGAGATTGCCTTTTTCGACCCAGACTTGCAGCAGCACTTTGCGTCCGGATTGCAGCGTATATTTTTCTTGCTGGCAGACCAGCTTACCGGCAACCAGTGCGAATAAGTACGATGGCTTCTTGAACGGGTCTTCCCATTTTGCATAATGACGGCCATCGCCCAGATCGCCCTTTTCAATCAGATTGCCGTTGGAAAGCAGGACCGGATATTTCTTCTTGTCGGCACGCAGCATGACGGTGAACTTCGCCATCACATCCGGACGATCAGGGAAATACGTGATCTTGCGGAAACCTTCGGCTTCGCATTGGGTGAAAAAATTGCCGTTGGACACATACAAGCCCATGAGCGAAGTATTTTTCTCCGGCTGGGTCAGGGTTTCGATTTCTAGGATGACTTTGGCCGGCGCAACGGGAATACGCAATATGCCAGCCTCTAGCTGGTACTGGCTCGGCTTTAATTGTTTGCCGTTTAAGCGTAACTGGACTAATTCGAGCTCTTCACCGAATAACACAATCGCTTTATCAGCGCTAGCCGGATTGCGCCGCATGACAATACGGGTGGCCACGCGCGTGGCTGCCGGATCAAGGTCGAAACCCATATCGACTGTATCGACCCAATACGAAGGGGCGGTGTAATTTTTACGGTAAATCGTGGATGGCCGTGCAGCCGTATCGTTGCGCATAGGGGTCGTGGGGATGAAAGTCGTGGAAAGCACGATTCTACCAAGCAACGGCTGAATCTCCATGCGATTTGGACGAGATATCTGTTACTACAAACGTGTTGTAATAGTTAACGATCAGCAATGAACTATGGAGCAACATTATGCTCAAAAGTAGTGATAACAGATGTCATTCATACCAAAGCAAAATTATCTTCATGTTTGTCACACCGAGGAATCACCATGAATCGTTATTTCACTCTCTGCATTGCAATGCTGTGTTTGTTGCTCACTGGTTGTGCATCCGTCATCCGTAGCGACGTCACGGCATTTAACGAATGGCCCACCGATCTGCCCGACAAATCATTCGTCTTCACGCATACCGACAGGCAAAATAATGATCTGGAATATCGCAATTATGAAAATCTGGTGCGCAATGCGCTGCAACAGTTGGGCTTTACATATGCCCAACCGGAAAATAGTGCGCACGCGCAGCTTAAGGTTGCATTGGATTATGGGATGATGTCACGCGAGGTGCGCGTCGTTGAACCGGTGATGATGAACCCCGGTTACTATGCCGCCCCGCCCTTCTATGGACCGGGTTGGGGCTATCGCTACGGTCCGTTCTATGACCCATTTTGGTATGACAGCCCGGTCGTGGCACAGCGAGAGTCGAATTTCCTGCTATATACCCGCCACTTAAACGTGACCATTGCGCGTGCTGGCGATGCAAAACAACTGTATGACGTGACGGTTGTGAGCGATGGCAGAATCGGTTCATTGCCGATGGTCATGCCGTATTTGATTCGCAGTGCGTTTAGCGACTTCCCGGGCAAAAGTGGCGTTCCGCGCCGGGTTGAGCTGAAAATAAAGAACGACAAATGAAGACGTAAAAAAGCGCATCGCACACTCAAGTGTGCAATGCGCTTTTTCTTATGCGCCTAAATTTGCTTCAATAGTCGCTTCTTTAAGAGTAAAACCACTCGCTGGCAAAGGTAATAAAACCAACCAAAATCACCATGAGCACTAACACAATCAACAAGCGACCAAACTTTGGCGTGCCGTCAGTGCCGGTCGGCTGTTCCTCTGGATGGCCCATCGGATTATCTTCACTGGCCATCTCTTGCTGGTTATTCGGGTGGTTTATTTTGTCGCTCATAGTTGCGTTACTCTAAAAAGAATTAAGGGATAAGGATGGTGGAGCCTGTGGTTTTACGTGCTTCCAAATCAATATGGGCCTGTGCCACATTTTCGAGAGCATACCGCTGATTGATCTCAATCTTGATTTTTTGGCTGACAATCATCTGAAATAAATCGGCCGCAGCAGCATCTAGCTCGGCCCTGGTCGCGACGTAACTTGGCAATGATGGTCGGGTGATGTAGAGCGACCCGCGTGAGGCCAGTTCATTGAGGCTAAACGGTGGGACCGGTCCTGACGCATTGCCAAAACTGACCATCGTGCCCAGCGGTGAGAGGCAATCCAGTGAACTGATGAAGGTATCCTTGCCGACCGAATCGAATACCACCGGCACGCCCTTGCCATTGGTAATTTCTTTGACGCGCTCAACGATATTTTGCGTCTTTGAATTGATGATATGCGTGCAACCGGCTGCCAACGCTAGCGCGCCTTTTTCATCCGAACTGACGGTCCCGATCATATTCACGCCGAGGGCACGCGCCCACTGTGCGGCGATCAAGCCGACGCCACCAGCGGCGGCGTGAAACAGAATCGTCTCACCGCCCTTAAGCGGAAATGTCCTGCGAAACAAATATTGCGCTGTCAAACCTTGCAACATTGCAGCGGCCGCCGTATCGAAAGAAATCGCATCCGGGAGCTTGACCAACGACGTCACTGGCATCACGCGGGCTTCTGAATAAGCGCCGTTCGGGCGACCTGCGTAGGCAACCCGGTCGCCAGGTGCGAAGTCTCTTACATCTGGGCCGACAGCTTCAATGACACCGGCAGCCTCTTGCCCCAAACCGCCGGGCAACGGCTGCGGATACAGGCCGGTGCGGAAATAGACGTCAATATAATTCAACCCGCATGCGGCATGCCGAATCCTGACTTCACCCGGCCCCGGATCACCGACTTCTACGTTGACATATTCCATCACCTCAGGGCCACCGGTTTTGTTGATTCTGATTGCTTTTACCATCATTGTTCTCGATTCAAAATGAATAGCTGATTTGTAGGATTGATGTTTAAGGTGCGTTTAAGGTGTGTTTAAGCGTTACTTCTTCTTTTTCGAAATTAAATAAATCCCGACCAATACCAAGCCAGTTCCGGCCAGTTGGATGCCCGTAATCGGTTCTTGCAAAATGATTGCTCCCAGAAATAGCGTTGAAACAGGCCCCACCATGCCAGCCTGCGCAGAACTCGCTGCACCGATACGCGCCACCGCGATCATGGTTAAAAACACTGGCAATACTGTGCACAAGACGGCATTAACAATCGATAATCCGTACACCGCTGTCGGCTGAGACAGCGCCGACACCGGGCGCAGAATGAAAAATTGCACCAGACACGCCACGCAAGAAATACACATCGCATACGCCACTAAGCGCATCGCCCCGACCCGGCTAACCAGCTCGCCGGACAGCAACAGATACAGCGAATAGCTAATCGCCGCCCCCAGCACCAGTGCGCTACCTAAACCGATGTTCGCGCCGCCAAGTCGGACATCGTGCAAAAACACGAGGACCGTGCCTAAATAAGAAAGCCCCAACGCGCCCCACTCCAACCAGGTAACACGCCGCTTGTAGAAGAAAAACGACAGTAATAAAACGAACGATGGGGTCAAAAACAAAATCAGGCGCTCTAACCCGGCAGAGATATATTGCAAGCCAAGAAAGTCGAGAAAGCTCGATAGGTAGTAACCGATCAACCCGAGCACGACAATCCGAATCCGGTCACGATTCGACAGCGGCAGCTCAGTCTTCGCCTTCCACACGGCCACCGCAGCAAACAACGGAAACGCAAACAGCATGCGAAACATGATGAGCGTGACAGCATCAACGTCGTAGCGATAAATCAGCTTTGCCACGATCGCCTTGGCAGAGAAAAGAACTGCGCCAACTATCCCGATGGCCAGACCGGTAAGGTAAATTTTGCGCTCGACTGACGGTAACGCAATCGCGGCGGGAGGTGAGGTAGTTGTCATTGCAGAATTGTAATGGGTATGAACGGATTGTGTTTTGAGCGCTTAATTTATGAAAAATGATCAGAATCAAGAGGCGTAAAAAGACTGTAAAAACGGCACTAAAGCCAAATTTTGAGAGGGTGCAATATGATAAAATGCGCCTCTGATTTAGCTAACCAACGCAAGAAAGAACCATCATGGCTGGACACAGTAAATGGGCCAATATCAAGCACAAAAAGGCTGCCACCGACGCCAAACGTGGCAAAGTATGGACCCGCTTGATCAAAGAAATCACGGTCGCCGCCCGTATGGGCGGTAGCGACCCTGACACAAATCCACGCTTGCGCCTCGCGGTCGACAAAGCCGGTGACGCCAATATGCCCAAGGACAACGTGGTGCGCGCAACGCAGCGTGGCGCGGGTGAACTCGATGGCGTCAATTACGAAGAAATCCGCTATGAAGGCTATGGCATCAACGGCGCGGCGATCATCGTCGAGTGCATGACCGATAACAAAATCCGCACTGTGGCCGAAGTCCGTCATGCGTTTTCCAAAAACGGCGGCAATATGGGCACCGAAGGTTCGGTCGCCTTCATGTTCAAACATTGCGGTCAGTTGCTGTTTGCGCCGGGCACGGATGAAGACAAGTTGATGGAAGCCGCTCTTGAAGCTGGCGCTGACGACGTCATTACCGACGAAGAAGGCGGGATGGAAGTGCTGTGTGCGCCGTTTGAATTTTCGGTGGTCAAAGCAAAGCTTGAAAAAGCCGGATTCAAGGCTGAAATGGCAGAAATCATCATGAAGCCAGCAACCGAAACGATGTTTTCGGGTGACGATGCGATCAAAATGCAAAAATTGCTGGATGCGTTGGAAAATCTTGACGACGTGCAAGAGGTATTCAGCAACGCCATTATTGAAGATCAGCATTAAATCTAACGGACGCCTCTGAACACTGTAGCCACACCGCAGCGTCGGATTATCGAGGTTTGCGCCTGGCAGGTTCTTCAAGGTAGCAAAGCCACAATCAGACTCAATCAGTCTCACTCAGTATAAAAGCGATATCCCATGAAAATTTTAGTCGTCGGCTCCGGTGGCCGTGAACATGCGCTGGCGTGGAAAATCGCCCAGTCGCCACGTATCCAAACCGTCTTTCTTGCCCCTGGCAATGGTGGTACTGCACTCGATTCCCGGCTTCAAAATATTGATATTACCGACTATTCGGCATTGGCTGATTTTGTTGAGCAAGAGCGCATTGCACTCACCGTGGTCGGCCCTGAAACGCCGCTCGCTGGCGGCATCGTCAATATATTCCGCGATCGTGGCCTGAAAATTTTCGGCCCCACTAAAGAAGCAGCCCAACTCGAAAGCTCCAAGGATTTCGCTAAAGCCTTCATGCAACGCCACCATATCCCTACGGCTGAGTATCAAACATTTACCGATGTCGAAGCCGCGCATCGCTATCTGGATCAAAAAGGTGCGCCCATCGTCATCAAGGCCGATGGCTTAGTCGCCGGTAAAGGCGTGGTCGTTGCGATGACATCCGAAGAAGCGCATGCAGCCGTCGATATGATGCTGGCCGACAACAAATTTGGTACGGCTGGCGCACGCGTGGTGATCGAAGACTTTCTGACGGGCGAAGAAGCCAGTTTCATTGTGATGGTCGATGGCCGAAATATCCTGGCACTGGCAACCAGTCAGGATCACAAACGTCTAAAGGATGACGATCAGGGCCCTAATACCGGTGGCATGGGTGCGTATTCCCCGGCCCCCATCGTGACCCCGGCGGTCCACGCACGCGTGATGCGCGACATCATTACCCCGACTATCCAAGGCATGGCAAAAGAAGGAATTCCCTTCACTGGCTTTCTGTATGCCGGGCTGATGATTGACGATAAAGGCATGCCGAAGACTATCGAATTCAATTGCCGTATGGGCGATCCTGAGACGCAACCCATCATGGCGCGCCTGAAAACCGATCTATTGATGGTGATGGAACATGCCGTCAATAACACGCTCGATACAGTCGAACTGGAATGGGATCGCCGTACCGCGCTCGGCGTGGTGATGGCGGCAGGCGGTTATCCCGATGCGCCACGCAAAGACGATCTGATTTCCGGCATTCCGCCTGAAACCGCAGATACTGTGACCTTTCATGCCGGTACGACCCTGACCGGAACCAAGCTGACTACCTCTGGCGGTCGGGTGTTATGCGTCGTTGGTATGGGTGACAGCGTGAAAGTTGCCCAAAAACATGCCTACAACGTGGTCGATACTATTCATTTTAGTGGCGCACAATTTCGTCGCGATATTGGTTGGCGTGCAGTTAAACGGCCGAGCTGATCCTTTGGCCGACCTTGCCATTGCGCTATCGTGGAGCGCCTTGGCAAGGTACAATCCGCCCTCTGACTGACATTGATTTAGGTGATGCGCGCACATCGATGCGCTTTTTTTATTGTTTGTAAGCCCTTTGTACGCTTTTTTGTACGCCATGGAATGACATCAACTACCCCAACCGCAGGCGCGGTGAAATCCTATCTACTTGATCTACAAGCGCGCATCGTCGCAGCGCTGGAGCATATTGACGGAAAATCGTTCGGCACCGATAGCTGGGAACGCGCAGAAGGCGGCGGCGGTATTTCGCGCATTATTGAAGAAGGCAATGTCTTTGAGCGCGGCGGTGTCGGCTTTTCCCATGTCATGGGTAAAACCCTGCCAGCGTCGGCTGCAGCCAATCGCCCGGAAATCGCCGGACGCCAGTGGGAAGCGATGGGCGTCTCGGTTGTCATGCATCCGCGCAACCCGCACGCCCCGACGGTGCACATGAATGTGCGCTTTTTCACCGCAATAGCCGAAGGCCAGGAGCCGATTTGGTGGTTTGGCGGCGGCATGGATCTGACGCCTTATTACGGCTCGGAGGACGATACCCGGCACTTTCATCGTACTTGCCGCGATGCGCTGGCCCCATTCGATACCGATGCGGATAAACATACCGATCAAGCCTTATACCCGCGCTTCAAGAAATGGTGCGATGACTATTTCTACTTAAAACATCGCCAGGAGCCACGCGGCGTCGGCGGCATATTTTTTGATGATTTCAATCACCGCGACTTTGTACAAAGCTTCGCGATGCTGCAAAGTGTCGGCAATAGTTTCATCCCTGCCTATGTCCCGATTTTGGAAAATCGCAAAGATACGCCATTCACCGAAGAACAACGGGATTTTCAAGCCTATCGTCGCGGACGCTATGTTGAATTCAATCTAGTGTATGATCGCGGCACTTTGTTCGGCTTGCAATCCGGTGGTCGCACAGAATCGATCCTGATGTCGATGCCGCCTGTGGTCAAATGGCGCTACAACTGGCAACCTGCAGCAGGCAGCGCGGAAGCGAAGCTGTACTCGGACTTCCTGATTCATCGAGATTGGGTCTGACATGCAACCCGATCAACATCCACGGTGCTGTATCGCAGTACTGGGCGGCAGTTTTGACCCGGTGCACAACGGTCATGTGGCTCTGGCGAAATACTTTGTAACGTTACTGACGCCAGATCTCTTACGCGTTATACCGACAGGTAATCCCTGGCAAAAGCATGGTTTGGAAGCTGGTGCGGTGGATCGGGTCGAAATGGTCCGACGCGCTTTTAGCGGACAAGCCGTTGAGGTCGTCATAGATCAGCAGGAAATCGAGCGGCAAACGGCGACGTTCACCATTGACACGCTGCAATCGCTACGGACTGAACTGGGTCCGCACGCATCCATCATTTTTTTAATGGGGGCTGACCAGTTACAACATCTGAATACTTGGCAGGGTTGGGACAAACTGTTCAATTATGCGCATCTGGGAGTTGCCTCCCGGCCCGGCTTTGCGCTCGATGCATCACAGGTACCGCCCGAGGTCACGCGCGAATTTACGCGCCGCGCAGCGACCCCAGAGCAGATTCGCCAGAGTCCGCATGGTTTGACTTATCTGGCGGAAAACCTATTTGTAGACATATCGGCAACAGAAATTCGTAGTGCATTGCACGCTGGCAATCATCCAGATTTGCTGGTCCCGGCAGCGGTGCTAGACTATATTGAACAACACCATCTTTATAAGAATTAAATGGAAATCAAAAAACTGCAAGGCCTCGTCATTGATGCTCTCGAAGACGTCAAAGCGCAAGAAATCCGCGTCTTTGATACATCCCATCTGACGAGCCTGTTTGACCGCATCGTGGTCGCCTCCGGCACCTCGAACCGCCAAACCAAGGCGCTCGCCGCATCCGTGCGCGACAAAGTCAAAGAAAACGGCGGCCATATTCTGAGCGTCGAAGGCGAAGGCACTGGCGAGTGGGTACTGGTCGACTTAGGCGACATGGTGGTTCACATCATGCAACCAGCGATTCGCGCGTATTACCGTCTGGAAGAAATCTGGGGCGAAAAAGAAGTCAAGTTTGGCGCTGCCAAACGGATTACTGACCGCACCGTCACTGCAGACGATGCTGCGCCGAAAAAAGTTTCGCGCCATTTGACAACTTCGCAAGCACTCGCGCCTGAAGTAGACGCCCCGCTGAAAAAAGCCCCACGCAAGAAGCCGGTAAAAACCGATGGCGCATCAAAAGCCGTCGGCAAAACCATCAAGGTTTCAGCCTCAAAAAGCGTGACGACCAAAAATGCTGCGCACAAAGCGTCTATTACGCCGAAAAAACCGTCTGTCAGAAAAGCGCCAACGACCGCCAAGCGCGCACCGGCAAAACCTAAAGACGCTGAGTAATAGCCTCACATGCAGCTCATCATCGCTGCGGTCGGCCATAAAATGCCGGCCTGGATTGAGACCGGATTCGGCGAGTATGCTAAACGCATGCCGCCGGATTGCCGGATCATCCTCAAGGAAATCAAACCGGTTGAACGCTCTGGCAGTAAAACAGCAGAAACGGCGATGGCACTCGAACGTAGCCGAATTGAAGCCGTATTGCCAAAAGGCGTACGCATCATTGCGCTCGACGAGCACGGCAAAGATCTGACCTCTATGCAGCTATCGCAGCAATTAACGCAATGGCAACGCGATGGTCGCGACATCGCCTTCATCATTGGCGGTGCCGATGGACTTGACCCGGAATTTAAAGCCAAAGCAGATACGCTGCTACGTATTTCCAGCTTGACACTCCCGCACGGAATAGTGCGCGTATTACTTGCCGAGCAACTTTATCGCGCTTGGTCAATCACCCAAAATCATCCGTATCACCGAATATAAATTTGCCGTGCGTAACTTTGCCATTGGTCGATACAAAATGATGTAAATTGGGCTAGGTACTTCGGGTCTACTTCGTTTAGCAAGAACACTTGGAAAACATTGCAACCCAAGCCATGACAAACCCGCATCAGAAAATATATCTTGCGTCCCAAAGTCCTCGCAGACGCGATTTATTACGTCAGATCGGCGTCGATTTTGAACTACTCCTATTACGCGACAAAGCAGCACGCGGACCGGATATCAGTGAAGCGGTTCTGGAACACGAAACCCCAACCGTATATGTAGCCCGCGTGACACTGGAAAAAGCCGCCTTCGCGCTCAAGGCGATGCATTGGCGCAAGCTACCTGTACACCCGATTCTGGCCGCCGACACCACCGTGACCATAGACGGAAAAATACTCGGCAAACCCAGCGATGCAGCCGAGGCCACCGATATGCTGCAACGCCTGTCGGGACGCACGCATCAAGTTCTGACCAACGTTGTTGTCCTGCATCAGGAACAGTGCTTGCAAATCACGCACACCTCGGAAGTCGTCTTTCAACCATTGAGCGAGCAAATGATCCGCGCTTACTGCGCTACCACTGAGCCTTATGACAAAGCTGGCGCCTATGGTATTCAAGGCATCGCCGCAGTCTTCATTAAATCCATTAACGGCAGCCATTCTGGCATCATGGGCTTGCCCCTGTTCGAGACGGCACAACTACTACAACAAGCAGGGATCCGTATTTTATGAGCGAAGACATCCTCGTCAACATCACCCCGCAAGAAACCCGGGTTGCCCTGATTTTTCAAGGTGCAGTGCAAGAACTGCACATTGAGCGCACCTTGTCACGCGGCCTGGCCGGCAATATCTATCTGGGCAAAGTCGTGCGCGTACTGCCCGGAATGCAATCGGCCTTCATCGATATCGGCCTGGAACGCGCCGCCTTTCTACACGTCGCCGATATCTGGGAGTCCCGCGCACGCGGGTTGACGACTGACAGTCCGCCACCGATACAAACACCGATTGAAAAGTTGCTGTTCGACGGTCAACCGTTGATGGTACAGGTTGTCAAAGATCCCATCGGCACCAAAGGCGCGCGATTATCTACTCAGATTTCTATCGCTGGTCGTATGCTGGTGTATTTACCGCAAGACAGCCATATCGGGATATCGCAACGCATTGAGAACGAAGCCGAAAGAGAATTGCTGCGCAGCAAAGTCCAACAGTTTCTTCCGGCGGAGGAAAAAGGCGGCTTTATCATCCGCACGATGGCCGAAGATGCATCCGACACTGATCTGCAAATGGATATTGAATATCTACGCAAAACCTGGTCATCGATCACGCTACTGGCAAAGAGCCGCCCGGCCCCAACCTTGCTGCATCAGGATTTAAGTCTCGCGCAACGCGTACTGCGTGATTTTGTGGATGACAAAACTACCAGTATTCAGGTTGACTCACGCGAGAACTTTCAAAAACTCCAGGAATTTGCCGCCATTTATACCCCTTCGGTGACGGCACGCTTATTACACTACACCGGCGAAAGACCGCTATTTGACTTGTATGGCGTGGAAGACGAAATTCTCAATGCACTGAGTCGGCGCGTGCCGCTCAAGTCAGGCGGCTACCTGATCGTCGACCAGACCGAAGCAATGACGACCATCGACGTCAATACCGGCAGTTTCGTCAATGGTCGCAATTTTGACGACACCATCTTCAAAACCAATCTGGAAGCCGCACACGCCATCGCCCGCCAGCTCCGCTTACGTAATCTGGGCGGCATCATCATTCTCGACTTCATCGACATGGAAAATGTCGAACATAAAACCGCCGTATTGTCCGAGTTAAACAAAGCCCTGTTACGCGACCGCACCAAAAAATCGGTATCCGATTTTTCCGCGCTAGGCTTAGTTGAAATGACTCGCAAACGCACGCGTGAATCATTGGCGCACATCCTCTGCGAGCCCTGCCCGGTCTGCAACGGTAAAGGCCAGGTCAAAACCGCACGCACCCTCTGCTATGAAATTTTGCGCGAAGTACTGCGCGAAGCCAAACAATTCAACCCGCGTGAATTCAGAATTCTGGCCTCGCAAGTGGTGGTGGATATGTTTCTGGAAGAAGAGTCGCAACATCTGGCGATGCTCGGTGATTTCATCCGTAAGCCAATTTCATTGCAGGTGGAAACTGTATATCCACAAGAGCAGTACGACATTATTTTGATGTAGGTTTTCAGGACAAATCAATGCACACCCATTTAAATGACATTCCTCAATTGCCCGCAGAAAAAGAAACCGACTCTTTTCATATCGCATTTTGTGTTGATGACCATTATTGCCGCAGCATGGGCGCGACCATCACGTCAATTATCCATCACAATCCTGGTACCACTTTTACGTTTCATGTATTTGCCTTTTCGATTTCCGAAGATAATCGCCAACGCTTTAATCAGTTAGCGAGCAAGTTTGGCGTGGCGACGCATATTCATATTATTGATCCGGTCATCTTTAAACCATTTGCGCATATCTCGCAATTTTCTTATTACTCACCGACTATTTTCACGCGCCTGTTAATTCCATCGACTTTGCGTGGAATAACCGACAAGGTTCTTTATCTGGACGCGGATATTTTGTGTATGGGAAGCATCGCCGAATTAATACAAATGGATTTTGGCAATAGTGCGGCGATTGTTGTCCCCGATGCAGACGAAACCACGCGCAGACGCTGCGCCGCGTTACAACTATCGTCGCAGCGCTATTTCAATTCCGGCGTGATGTATATGAACGTTGACGTATGGGAATCCCAACAAATTACTGAGAAAACTATCCACGCGATACTGGAAAATGGCAAAAATTATCGCTTCCCGGATCAGGATGCACTCAATGTCGTATTAGAAGGAAAAGTGCAGTTTATCGATAGGAAATGGAATTTTTTATACGATCTGATCCACGATCTCGAAAAGGATAAGCGCCAGATGCGCGCTATCGGCGATGTCGGATTTATTCACTTTGCTGGCGCGGTAAAACCTTGGAATAATTGGTGTCTGCACGCGTCAAGAGACTTGTTTGTCAAGCACCACGCCGTTTCGCCTTGGGCTGATGTCGCGCTTGATGCCGCACCAAGGAATTATAAAGAAATGCGCATGTTTTCTCGTTTTTTGATGAAACGTGGCCAGGTATTTAGCAGCTTTAAGTGGTTTATAAAATATTTGATAGCTAGATAGATGAACCATCTGTCTACATTACTAAACTACTTACTATTCAACTTTAAAATGGCATTAACAAGTTCACATATATTAATATGCCGCACCGATAATATCGGTGATGTCATATTAACGCTGCCGATTGCTGCTCGCATAAAACAACAATATCCGTCGATCAAGATAAGCTTTCTCTGTCGGGCCTATGCCGCATCTGTGGTACGGCATTGCAGCAGTGTCGATGAAGTCATAGAGGTCGAAGATATTTTGTCTGATGCCGCCGCCTATTTTGCCCAGTCAGACATCGACACCATCATATTTTCCCAACCGGATCAACATTTGGCGCGTGCGGCATTCAAAGCGCGCATTCCAAATCGCATTGGTAATTCTCGTCATAAGCTCTATCAATTACTGTATTGCAATCGCCGGGTACGTTTTAAGAAAGGGAACTCTGAGCACCACGAGGCGCAATTCAATTTTGAGTTTTTACGCCCCTTCGGCCTCAATGATATTCCTGAGATCACCGAAATTCCGGCCTTATACAGCTTCAACATTCCCGAAAATATCGAGATTAAGCAACTGTTAGCGCAATATCCATTCAATATCATCTTGCATACCAAGTCGAATGGACACGGCCGTGAATGGCCGATCGCGCATTATTTGACGCTCGCCAGGCAACTAAGCAAGGACAAGAATATCCAGTTATGGCTCACAGGAAGTGCCGCAGAAGGACAATGGCTCGCAGAAAATGCGGTAGAACTATTGGCATTGCCGAATGTGAGCAATGTTTGCGGCAGATTCACCCTTGATGAGCTCACCACCTTCATTAAGGCAGCCGATGGTTTAATCGCCAGCGGCACAGGACCGCTACATATCTCGGCGGCAATCGGGCAGCGCACGCTCGGTTTATTTCCACCGATTCGGCCCATGCATCCAGGAAGATGGGCGCCTGTCGGCACACAAGCTCAAACCCTATGCATACCAAGCAATTGCAGCGGTTGTAAAGACGCTGAAGCTGAGAATTGCGCCTGTATGAAAAACATTGCTCCTGCCACCGTTGAAAAAATAGTTTTGCAATGGTACAAGGAAGCGGCGCCAGTAGTTCTCTGATGAATGACTGTATTTAGCGCATCTTTGGTAAAGCTGCAATGACTTGGTCAACGGTAATCGCCTTGACCCAATCCCTGCGATTAAGCGCAGTAACGACTGTGCTGTTTTCTTTATCTATCGGCGCCCACTCTGGATTTTTTTGACGCATCAACGCAATCACCGGAACATGCACAGCGTTGGCCAGATGCATCACTGCAGTTTCAACAGAGATGATGACATCACACTCCGTCAATACCGCTGGCAATTGGAAGAAATTCTCCTGAGCACTAAACAATTGAAAACGATCTAATTTTTTATGATCGAAAAATGCTCTGGCCGTACGCATTTGCTCCGGTACAACGTTCATTACAATATCTGTATTACGCCAGTCGCCTTGCGCTCTTAATGCCGTAACCAGTTCCAGTACATGCTCTAAGGGCCAGCATCGTTTCCTGGTTTTTGCGTACGGATTAATAAAGACTAACCGGGTTGACGACGCCCCAATTTCACGTGCAAATCCCCATTCGATTAACTGCTGCTTTGCATATTGTTTCCATCGATCAGGAATCTCAACGAATGGCATGCGCGATGACGGCGTCGTTACAATCCCAAACAAGCGATTAAACCAAGCCGCATAAATATCGCTAATATGCAGTCCCGGCTGTGATGCTTCGTCAGGATCCAGGGCGCCATTTAATTTGCGATAGGCTAAATGTTTATGCACCGCAAAAAAACTTGCCGATTTTTTCATGCCGACCACAAACCCGCGTGGACTGATTTCACGCGCCATCGATGCATACATCGGCGGACGTAGAGTCGAGAGCGAAACAACCAACGGATAAGCTTCTTGTTGCGCTTCTTTGATCGATTGATGAAATAACGCCGGACTATACGTTTGCTTGTACAGCTTGGCGACAAACGGACATGCTGCTACCCAGTCATATAAAGCGTATTTTTTTAAATGTTCCCAACTTTCAACCCGATTTGTTCGCCGTACTTCATCGATCCAGATATGAATTTTAATGTGCGGATAAGCTTCTGAAAAAGACTGAAAACAATTTTGCAGATAAGTAAAATCACCTAAGGCAAGATGTGCGATAAACAGAATTTTGTCTGCCTTCTTTATTAATACATCGCTGGGAACCAGTTGTGTGAGCATGAAAAATTCTATGTACAGGTAATCGATTGATCTGATTGATCTCGGGCGAAAATGCCAAGATCGTGCGAATTACATCTGAATTACATCTCTATATTCGTCGTTTCCCGAGAAAACTGAAGTCGATATAAATTAGCGTAAGCGCCCTGCTTGTCGAGCAACTCATCGTGCGTTCCGATCTCGACTATGCTGCCGCCAGAGAGCACCACAATGCGGCTGGCACGCTCAATGGTGGAGAGCCGATGGGCGATCACGAACGTGGTCCGGCCTTCCATGAGTTGATCCAGCGCAGCTTGCACTGCACGTTCGGATTCGCTATCGAGGGCTGAGGTTGCCTCATCCAGAATCAAAATTGGCGCGTCTTTGTAGATTGCCCTCGCCATCGCCAGACGCTGGCGTTGACCGCCGGACAGGCGCGAGCCGTTATCGCCAATCTGCGTCTCTAATCCCTCCGGCAAACTGGCAATCATATCGGTCAGATATGCGGCCTCTGCAGCCGCCTCAATACGCTCCTGATTTGGCGCGCTGTCACCGTAAGCAATATTGGCGGCGATGGTGTCGTTAAACAAAATCACGTTTTGGCTCACCATCGCAATTTGCGCACGTAAGCTGATGAGGGATATGTCTTCGATCGCCTCCCCATCGAGCAAAATTTTCCCTTCGGTTACCTTATAAAATCCGGGTATCAAATTCACCAGCGTGGATTTTCCACCGCCCGACATTCCTACAAATGCAATCGTTTCACCCGGTGCGACGCTGAGGTTAATGCCATTTAATGCTCGCGCCTCTTGACCCGGATAAGAAAAACTGACGTCAACAAGATCGATTCTGCCGTGCGCACGTTGATCAAGCTGTTTGCCACTACTGCGTTCAACTGTGCTGTCAATCAGCGTAAAAACCGCTTCGGCTGCCGCCATGCCGCGCTGCAAAGGACCATTCACCTCAGCGAGTTGTTTCAGCGGTGCCAGCAATGCAATCATTGCAGTGAAAAATGAAATGAAGCCACCAACGGTAATCTCACCGTGGCTCGATTGCACCAGCGCCATCATGATCATGATCGACATGGCGCATGCGGTCATGATCTGCGTCACCGGCACAGTTGCCGCAAAGGTAGTTGTGAGCCGCATGCTGTAGCTGCGTAGATTTTCAGCTCCCGCTTCGAAACGCTTTTTTTCGTAATCCTGACCACCAAAAATCTTGATGACCTGTTGTGCCCGCGTAGTTTCTTCAATCACCTGAGTCAATTGCGCATTGACGCCTAGCGCATCTTTATTCAACTTTTTCAAGCGCTTGCCAGTTGTCCGAACCACCAACATCATCAACGGCATCAACACCAGCGCCACTATCGTCAAGCTCCAGCTGATATACAGCATGTAGGCCAGCAAGCCGAAAACAGTCAGAACACAACGCACGATGGAAGTAAATAACTTACTGATCATGTCGATGATTTGCTGTACTTCAAACATGATTGAATTAATCACGCGTCCCACCGAATGCGTCGCATGGAAGTCGATCGGCACGTTCAACAGACGACTGAACATTTGCTGCCGCAACGTATTGAGCACCCGAGTCGACACCCAGTTCGTCATATAAGTCGTTAAAAACGTTGAAGCTCCGCGTGCCACAAAAGCGCCGACTACCGCTACCGGCACCATCCACAGAGGAAATGAAGGCTTTTCGACAAAACCGTGATCCAGCAATACCTTGAAAATATAAGCGACTAACGGCTCGGTCGCGGCAGTGACAACCATGCCCAGAAAGGCTAGTGCCAGGCGTTTTTTATACGGCCGATGGTAGGTTGCAAGTCGTTTGAAATACGTTGAATACGTCGCAGCAATCATGGGTTGATCAACTCAATTTCTTTTTTTCGTTTAATAATACAGGCCATAAATACCGCTACGCTCATAGTATAAAATCCACCAAGAACAGTCCAAAAGAACATTAAATCAGTCAGACCGTAAATAAAAAACCCCACACACAAAACCAAACCTAAATAGGCAGCGGTCCGTATATCTTTGTCACCATGACGCCTATCGCGCATAAAGTAATAAGCCGGTACAACGTAAATTGACATACTCGCCAGTAATCCAAATATCCCCAAAATTGCCATATTGAATAAAATCTCATTATGCGAGTGCGCAAAGTGCGCCGCTGCCGGGGTAACTATTTTGCGGGTTACAAGTTCATTCACACCGCTGGTGTAGTTCTCTCTTCCTACACCAACGATCGGATGTTCTTTAAACAATATCAACGCCGCATTCCAAAGTTGGAGTCGTACACCCACTGAAGTGTCGACATCTGTGCCGCTGACATAAAGAGCAATCTCTGACTTAGCGTCAGCAACTCTTTGTTGAACAGCGCTGCTTAAACTAAATACGCCAATCAACATAGCAAGCGTCACAACAAAAATCGCTAACTTATGCCGAATACGTATCTTGTCAAAAAACATAAAGATGATAATCAGAAAAAATGGAATCGCAATCCAACTTCCTCGCGTTTTTGCCAGGATAGTTGTGTACACACCGATACAGCACACCAACACTTTTAACGCGAATACTATTTTTTGGCGACGATCATTCCAACCAAATGACAGTAATGCCATCACTCCCAGCAATAACGCTACGTTAGAAAAAGCAATGGTTGATAAAAATCCTATGTTGCCATCTCGATCGATACCTCCGTCGGTCATATGATAGGCCTTGGTCATCGCAAGTAACACACCGACAATGAAAGCCCATTGCACATTCTTCAAATACTTTAAAGGGGCACTCAGGACTATCCAGAAAACCGGTGCAAACACAGCAAGCCTGAGCGCCCTATCGTATTGTTTGATCTGATAATCACCGATAACAAGCTGGTTTATAAGTACTGCACAGGCTAATGAAACCATCGCCAGATGGAGCGGCCAATATTGTATTAACAGTTGGGTAAAGCTAGTCTCCATCGGTTTGCAGCGACCAACCAGCGCGACAATACTGCATGCCACAAGCAGATATAAACAAGCATTTCCTGCATTGTGCAGAACCAGTGATAAGGCGGAAAAAAGCGTAATCAGAAGGATCACGGGCCATTTTATGTAAGACAAATTTCTTCTCCAAATCTAATCTTTTGATTGCGCGTTCGCATGCACAAGCGTGCACTATTGAGGCTTAATACTCCACTATGACAGCATCCTTACCCAATCTCGCCGTCAAAGTAGCCTGCAAGCCATCGTTAGGCGAAATACGCCATCCGTCACCGAACGTGATATCGCACCCAATAGTTTCGCCCGAATAATGTATTGTCAATGGCAACCCACCCTCAGAACGATGGGGGGACAACATCTCTTTAAGCTCGATGACACTCATCTGAGGCGATGGTGTAGACAACGACAATGCAAACTGCTTTCCATAATGAATCCGTGCAGCAGCAATATCCATGACCTTTTCGGCTGACACACGCAAGCCGCCGTTAAAGCGATCTTCCGAAACTTTGCCTTGCACGATCAAAAACTCGTCTTCCTTAAAGAAGGCTTTATTCGGCTCGAACTGCTCGCTATAGACCGTCACATCGACCGTCGCGCTGCCATCATCGAGTGTGACGATCATCATTTTTCCACGCTGAGTCATTTGCGTGCGTAAGCCCGAAATGATGCCCGCTAAGGTTCGGGAATCACGCGAAGGCTCCAGGTTGCCTAGCGGAGTGCGGGCAAAGCGGCGTACTTCGGGTGCATAGACATCAAATAAATGGCCGGATAAATAAAATCCCAGCGCAGATTTTTCTTCGGTGAGTTTCTGTTTATCGGTCCACGGGGTCGCCTTGACGTACTCGGGTGGCGGCTCCAGATCACTATCATCTCCACCAAACAGACTGACCTGATTTGCAGCGGCCAGTTTCTGGTCTGCAGCTTCCATCGCCAGCGGTACGGATGCGAGCAAGATGCCGCGATCTACCTTGAAGCAATCGAACGCACCGGCCCGAATCAAGGACTCAATCGTGCGCCGATTGATCTGACGCTTGTCTACGCGCACACAGAAATCGAACAAATTGACGAAAGGTTGTTCTTTACGGGCGGCAACGATGGCCTCGATCGCATTTTGGCCGGAGCCTTTTACCGCGCCCAAGCCATAGCGAATAAAGGCGGCTTTTTTGCCAGCTTCGGCCTCGGGTGTAAAGCGGTATTCGGACAGGTTAATGTCCGGCGGCAACAAGGTCAGCTTGCAAATGTCTAAAGAATCGACGACCAGAATTTTGATTTTCTCTGTATCGTCCATCGCCAGTGACAAGTTGGCGGCCATAAAGGCGGCGGGGTGATGGGCTTTTAAATAGGCGGTGTGATACGACAATAAAGCATAGGCCGCAGCGTGCGATTTGTTAAAACCGTAGCCCGCGAATTTTTCCATCAAATCGAAAATTTCGTCGGCCTTGGCCTCGGTCAGACCGTCTTTAGCCGCACCGTCGCGGAAGATTTGACGATGCTCCGCCATTTCTTCGGCTTTTTTCTTGCCCATCGCACGTCGCAGCAAATCCGCACCACCGAGCGAGTATCCGCCGACCACCTGCGCCATCTGCATCACCTGCTCCTGATACACCATGATGCCGTAGGTTTCGGACAAAATACCTTCAGTACGCGGATCGGGATAGTCGAACCGTTCACCGTGTTTACGCTTACAGAAATCGGGAATCAGATCCATCGGACCCGGACGATACAACGCGACGAGCGCGATAATATCTTCGAAGCGATCGGGGCGCGCGTCCTTGAGCATGCCTTGCATGCCGCGGCTTTCTAGCTGAAATACCGCGACTGTTTTAGCCGCTGTGAGCAATTGATACGAAGCACGGTCATTGAGCGGCAGTTTTTCCAGACTGAAATCGGCCATCGCCGGATCAAGCTGTTTGATGTAGCGCACGGCGCGATCAAGAATGGTCAGCGTGGTCAATCCCAAAAAGTCGAACTTGACCAGACCGACGGCCTCAACGTCATCCTTGTCGTATTGTGAGACCACGCCAGCGTCGCCGCCTTGCGTATAGAGCGGACAAAAATCGGTCAATTTACCGGGGGCAATCAGCACGCCACCGGCATGCATCCCGATATTGCGGGCGATGCCTTCAACTTGTTGGGCCAGACTCAATAGCTGCTTGACCTCTTCCTCGTTCTCCAGACGCTCGGCCAGCATCGGTTCTTCTTTGATGGCATCGGCAATCGTGACGTGCTTGCCCGGCTTGAACGGAATGAGCTTGGAGATACCGTCGCAGAAGTTATAACCAAAATCGAGCACCCGGCCGACATCACGAATCGCGCCCTTGGCGGCCATGGTCCCGAAAGTCGCAATCTGCGAGACCGCCTCCTTGCCGTATAAATCCTTAACGTGTTGAATGACGCGATCGCGTCCTTCCTGGCAAAAGTCGATATCGAAGTCAGGCATGGAAACCCGCTCAGGGTTCAGAAACCGCTCGAACAGGAGGTTGTATTGCAGTGGATCAAGGTCCGTAATTTGCAACGAATAAGCTACCAGCGAACCCGCTCCAGAACCTCGGCCCGGCCCGACCGGCACGCCGTTGTCCTTGGCCCAGCGAATAAACTCAGCAACGATCAGAAAGTAGCCGGGGAAACCCATCTTGACGATGGTGTCGATTTCAAACTTCAACCGATCTTGATAGCGCTGACGGTTTTGCTCGCGCTTCTCTGGGTCTGGGAACAAATGCAACATGCGCACGTCCAGCCCATCTTTCGATTGCTGATCGAGAAACTCACCAATCGTCATTCCCTCCGGTGTCGGAAAATCCGGCAACTGGGGCTTACCGAGTTGTAGCGACAAATTGCAGCGTTTAGCGATTTCGACCGAATTTTCCAAGGCCGCCGGCATGTCGGCAAACAAGGCCGCCATTTCAGCTTGGGTTTTAAAACACTGCTGATCGTTAAAGCGGCGCACCCGGCGCGCATTGGCCAGCATTTCGCCTTCGGAAATACAGGTGCGTGCCTCGTGGGCAATGAATTCTTCTTTATCGAGGAACTGAATCGGATGGGTGGCGACGACCGGCAATTGCAGCTCCCCGGCTAGCGCCACCGCATGGCGCACGTGCGGCTCCATATTCGGCTGGTCGGCGCGCTGTACTTCGATATAAAAATTATCCGGAAAAATAGTCATCCAGCGCTCGGCACAACGCTTGGCGGCGGCCAGATTGCCGTTATCGATGGCGATACCAACGTCGCCAAAATGCGCGCCTGACAATGCGATGAGGCCGTTTCCGTTCGGTTGATGCTGAAGGTCGTCCAACCATTCGTGGCGGATTTCAGCACGGCCACGGTGCAGATTTTCCAGCCAGGCCTTGGATAACAATTCACAAAGTTGCAAATAACCGGCGCGGTTCTTGACCAGTAATAACAACCGCGATGGTTTGTCGCGCACGTCGTTATTGGTGATCCAGACATCGCAGCCAATAATTGGCTTAACGCCTTTGCTGCGCGCAGCCTTGTAAAACTTGACCATGCCAAACAGATTGGCAAGGTCGGAGATGCCAAGGGCGGCCTGATTGTCGTCGGCAGCGGCTTTAATGACGTCGTCGATGCGGACTAAGCCATCGACAATCGAGTATTCGGAGTGCAGGCGGAGGTGGGTAAATTGCGGTGTCGTCATGGGGCAGTATTTTACCCCGACAGCGGCCCTGAATCGGGATTCGCGCCGCAAATCGTCTTGAAAAGTCGGTGCGCGTTTATAATATTGCGAAATCAATGAACTACAGAGAAATCTGAGAAAATCAAGCTTATGTCGTCCACACCTACCTACGTCAATATCGCGGCTTACAAATTCATCACCTTTGATGATACTGCCGACAAACGCGCCGAATTTCTGGCAACGTGTACCCAATTAGAGCTAAAAGGCACTATTTTACTTAGCCCTGAAGGTATCAACATGTTTTTGGCAGGTTTCCGTGAGCAAATTGACCAGTTTTTGACATGGTTACGTGCCGATGCGCGCTTCTCAGATATTGAAGTCAAAGAGAGCTATTCCGAAAATCAACCGTTTACGCGCATGCTGGTCAAACTCAAGGCCGAAATCATTACGATGAAGCATCCCTTGATCAAACCGGAACTGGGTCGCGCGCCTTCCGTTGCGCCAAAAACCCTTAAGCGCTGGCTCGATCAAGGCCATGACGACAATGGTCGTCCGGTCGTCATGATGGATACCCGCAATGGATTTGAGGTCGATGTTGGCACGTTCGACAATACTCTTGATTATCGGATTGAGAAGTTTAGCGAGTTCCCCGACGTCATTGCTGCACACAAAGATGCGCTGGTCGATAAAACAGTCGTCACTTTCTGCACCGGCGGCATCCGCTGTGAAAAAGCCGCCATTCATATGCAGGAAATCGGCTTTGATAGCGTGTATCAACTAGACGGCGGGATTCTCAAGTATTTTGAAGAGTGCGGCGGCGCGCACTATCACGGTGATTGTTTTGTATTTGACTATCGGACGTCACTCAATCCCCAACTGGAAGAAACGACGACGGCGCAATGTTTTGCTTGTCGCACCGTGGTGACCCCGCGTGAGCAATTATCGCCGGACTATGTTGTGGGCATATCCTGTCCACACTGCCCATCCAAGCAAGTGGCAAAACAAGTACCAACGCAAGATTCTGTCGCAGCGCAAGCAACGCCGCATGCATGACCTGATGATGATCCAATCATAAAAAGCCCAGCGAGAATACCGCCGGGCTTTTTATTTGGCTTTTTACAAACTTCAAACGCAGATATTCCCTGGCACGCTTAATGCCTGTAGTTGCGTCAAATATTACCTTTACGCCCACCCACAATGCATAACCCAACGCACTACGTCGGCCGTTTCGCCCCATCCCCCACGGGACCGCTCCATGATGGTTCGCTTGTTGCCGCAATGGCAAGCTATCTTGATGCTAAAGCACATCAAGGTGCATGGTTGGTGCGCATGGAAGATGTTGATGAGGCGCATACCGCACCAGGTGCGGCTGAGGCGATCTTAAATGCGTTGACGACGTTACAGATGCATTGGGATGGCGCGGTGGCATATCAAAGTCATCGCAGCAATCTCTATCAAAACGCATTCGACAAACTTGGCCGACTGGCCTATCCCTGCGGTTGTACGCGTCGCGAAATTGTCGACTCTCAAATTGATGTCACGACCGATGGCGCAGCAGTGTATCCCGGTACGTGTCGGGATGGCTTACCGGTGGGCAAACCGACGCGCTCCTATCGCTTGGTGGTGCCGGAGATCGGGCAACCGACTGAACTCATTCGCTTTGAAGACCGGTTGCAAGGCTTGATCCAGCAGCATCTTGCAATAGAGGTGGGGGATTTTGTGTTGAAACGTGCGGATGGGTTTTGGGCCTATCAGCTAGCGGTCGTGGTCGATGATGCCGATCAGGGTGTCACGCATGTGGTGCGTGGAACCGATCTTTTAGACTCCACGGCAAGACAGATTTATCTGCAACGGCTGCTTCAGTTGAGAACACCAGCTTATCTGCATGTGCCGGTTATCACCAATGTCAGCGGCGAAAAACTCTCCAAAAAAAATGGCGCACAAGCACTGGATTTAACCCAAGGGCTTCCAACTTTGGTAAAAGCCGCGTGGTTCTTAGGTCTGGAAATCGGGCAGGTCGCTTCGATTGAAGCATTTTGGCCGCTTGCTACCGCTGCCTGGGCTCGCCAGCGGCATATCGGGCCGTACTGACTATGCAAAATGCCGACAGTTGCGTCGGCATTTGATCTATCTAAACAGTCACAGGGCGCTTAGGCATTCCACCCAATAACGCAGCAACCTTGCCTTTAGACTTGGTTGCGCTTCCGCCCGTCTGATGATTCTGGGCGATCTCAACAGCCGATAGAGTCGGCTCATATGGCTTCAAAAACCACGGATCTATCTTTTCCTTGCGCGGCAATGATGTATAAGCGCTACGGGTATGTTGGCTACTACGATCTGACGACGGCCCTGAACGGGTATCGGTGCGCGTATCTGCGCGATCGGGCCGTGCATGACTGCGCGGCGTTTCGCTCTCTTCCCGACGCGGCGCACGCTCACGCTCGGACACGCGTGACTTCGGTACAAAACCCACCAACTCAGCACGTACGAACTTGTGCTTGATCATGGTTTCGATATCGACCAACAAGCGTTCATCTTTTTCGGTGTAGAGCGAAATCGCATCGCCGGAAGCACCAGCGCGCCCGGTACGACCAATACGGTGGACGTAATCTTCAGCGTTATAAGGCAGATCGTAGTTAATTACGCACGGCAACTCGGCGATATCGAGACCGCGCGCGGCGACGTCGGTGGCAACCAAGACTTCAATCTCGCCTTTTTTGAACGCGTCTAATGCCGCCATCCGTTCATTCTGGCTTTTGTCGCCATGAATTGCAGAGGCGTTGACGCCTTCGTTCTCCAAATGTTTGGCTAGCTTCGATGCACCGATTTTGGTGTTAGAAAACACGATGACCTGCTTTAAATTACGTTCGCGAATAATGAACGATACCGCGTCCAGCTTGGCCTGATCATCTACCCGATACATGGTTTGGGTGACGTTATCGGCAGTGGCATTGCTACGCGCGACTTCGATGGTGACCGGGTTTTTAAGGAAACTGCCCGCGAGTTTTTTAATCTCAGCCGAAAACGTGGCCGAAAACATCAAGCTTTGACGCTCTTTTGGCAACAAATTAATGATGCGCTGCAAATCAGGAAGGAAACCCATGTCAAGCATGCGGTCAGCCTCGTCCATCACCAGAATCTGGGTCTGCGACAAGTTGATGGTTTTTTGCTGAACGTGATCCAGCAGGCGACCAGGCGTAGCGATCACAATCTCAATACCGGAGCGCAATGCTGCCGTTTGCGGGGCCATATCGATTCCACCGAAAACCACGGTCGCACGCAAGGCCGTATGACGACAATACGCTTTGACGTTTTCTGCAACCTGATCGGCCAACTCACGCGTCGGCGTCAAAATCAAGGCGCGTACCGGATGACGGGCAGGCGACGCGCTGGTATTCGCATGGGCCAGTAATAACTGAATAATCGGCAGCGCAAATCCCGCCGTTTTGCCGGTACCGGTTTGGGCAGCGCCCATCACATCGCGGCCTTGCAAAACAATCGGAATGGCTTGCGCTTGAATCGGCGTGGGATTGACATAACCTTGATCGCTCAGTGCGCGCAAGATCTCTGGTGACAATCCAAAATCGGTAAAACGAATGGCCTGCTCAGACGCTTGTACATCGGTCGCAGGAAGAATTTCTTGTTGCTTTTCAGACAGAGTGTCAGGCATGGTATTTGGCGGCCTTGCGCGCTATGCCGTTAAGATGATTAACGACCGGCGTGGGCACTATTGCTTTCAATGAATTCGTGATTTCGTGTCAACTTTTGCAAAAAAGCAAAATACAAGCTGAAGCGAAAGGGGTGCAAACTGCGGCTGAAAATGCACACTTTTGCATTACAGTCCAGCATTATACGCCTAGCCGAGACTTTTCTTAGATGACACTTTTCTTGGTGCCTATTGATAGGGACTTATATCCCTAATTGATCCAGCGGCCAGCGCGGGCGCACGTTAAATGCGTAATCGCGCTGCGCGACTTCTGGCCTGAGTTGCAAACGCATTGCCCCAGCAAAGGCAATCATGGCGCCATTGTCGGTACAAAACTCCAGCTCGGGATAAAACACTTTAAAGCGCCGTTTCACTGCTGCTTCATTGAGAGCATCACGCAATTGTTGGTTTGCGCCGACGCCGCCTGCGATCACTAAGCGGTTCAGGCCGGTTTGCCTTAACGCCGCCAGGCATTTGACCACCAGGACCTCCACCAATGCCTCTACAAAAGCACGCGCAATATTGGCTTTATCCTGCTCGCAAATTGGGGCGGTTTGCTTTTTCACTAAAGTAAGCACCGCTGTTTTGAGGCCGGAAAAACTAAAATCCAGGTTTTTGGAGTGCAACATCGGCCTTGGCAACTGATACACCGATGGATCGCCAGACTCTGCCAGACGCGATATCGCCGGGCCACCGGGATAGCCAAGACCGAGTAATTTGGCCGACTTGTCGAAAGCCTCGCCGGCGGCATCGTCCAGCGTTTCGCCTAGCAACGTATATTGCCCGACGCCATCGACTCGCATCAATTGCGTATGTCCGCCGGACACCAGTAAGGCCACAAATGGAAACTTCGGTGGATTACTGGCCAGCAGCGGCGATAAAAGATGACCTTCTAAATGATGTACGCCCAGCATAGGCTTATCTAGCGCTAATCCAAGGCCGCAAGCAACTGAAGCGCCGACCAGCAAAGCACCCGCTAAGCCTGGCCCCTGGGTATAGGCGATGGCATCGATTTCACGCATCTGTGTATTGCCGTCTGCCAATACTTGTTGCAATAACGGAATCGCCCGACGGATGTGATCACGCGAGGCGAGCTCGGGGACGACCCCACCGTATTGTTCGTGCATCGCCACTTGTGAGTGCAATGCGTGAGAAAGCAGACCGCGTTGCGTGTCGTATAACGCAATGCCGGTTTCATCGCAGGAGGATTCAACGCCGAGAACAATCATGGGGAAAATGAATATTGAGAATGCCGCATTGTAATGGAAAGTATCAGCAGATTTTGCTGCCAGCGACTACGGCGCTTTCAGTCCTTCCCCAAGCGTTGCATAGCGTCACGCAAAAAATGGAGATGGTGCGAGAAACGCGTGCAGGCCGTGCATGTCCATAAATGCACCCGAACGCGCGTCCGATGCAGTGGCGACAACGTACGATCCTGCGCCTCGGAGAGCAGACTTTGTGTTTCTCGGCAGGTAGGAAATAAACGGTGACGTGGCATGGATAGTGTGTCCGGCTAAGAGGTAATCGAATGGTAGTCGTGGGAATGGCGCAAAAATGACACTATGCTTGTCCGATCGACGTCCCAAACCAGTTTATTTGCAAGCATTCACGCAAGCGCGTGCGAGCCCGATACAGCAACACCCAGGCATTGGCGCTGGTGATATCGAGTTCCTTGCAGATCGCCTCGGTATCGAGTTCCAGCCATTCTCGCATCATAAAAATGCGGCCAGTCTTGGCGGGTAATTTATCGATGCATAGCTGCAAAATATCGAAGAACTCCTTGCGTTCAAGCGTCAGATGCGGATTGCCCCAGTCAGGCATCGCCTCTATCGCGTGATCCTGACTGTTGAACAATGCATCAACCATATCGGCATCGCTACGATCGTCATAGATATCGTCGGTAAATTGCACCTCGCGCTTGCCGCGCCGCAACTGGTCGATCAACTTATGTTTAAGTATGCCGATGACATAGGTTTTAAGAGAGGATTGGTGCTGAAATCTGTCAGTGTGCTCCATCACAGCAACAATGGTCTCCGAAACGGCATCTTCGGCCAGACTGAAATTACGCAATTGCAACTGCGCAAACCTCAGCAATTGCGGACGCAGCGTTTCCAGCTCACAAGAATCGACGGCCATATTTCATCCTGAAATAATCAATTAAAAGACTACGACTATCAACATAGTCATGTACATAAATCTATACGGCGGATTTTGCGTAAGTTCTTAGCTACACATTAACGCTATGATACGCATCGGCCTGGTGTGCAATCGCAATTGTGGGTCGGCGATTTTATTTGGCTCTGCCTGCCATTAATTTTTATACAATTTTACTATTGCCTACTTTCTTTATGCAAAATACATCAGCTCCAGAATCTCTCGAACCCTTCATCGCCGCCCGCTTCATTAAAGAAATCGGACGCGGTAAAGACGGCGCGCGTAGCCTCTCCCGTTCAGATGCTTTTGACTTGTATGCAGCCATGCTAGACGGACGCGTTTCGGATCTGGAAATGGGCGGTATTTTGCTGGCGATGCGCATTAAGGGCGAGTCGGTCGATGAAATCGCAGGCTTTCTCGATGCCGCAGAAGCATCTTTTATGCCGCTGCCAACGTCAAACGGGGTTGCAACGAAACAATCACTGTATGCACCAGTGGTGATTCCCAGTTACAACGGCGCACGTCACATGGCCAATCTCACGCCATTGCTAGCGCTGTTACTGGCACGCGAAGGAATTCCGACGCTGGTGCATGGCGTACTGACTGACACAGGACGAGTCACTACTGCAGAAATTTTTACTGCGCTTGAGCATACCCACGCCACCACCGTTGATCAAGCCGTCGAATGCTTCGAGCGGCATGCACCTGCTTTTATGCCCATCACTGCACTGGCCCCAAAAATGGCGCGCTTGCTAGCGATGCGCCGGATATTGGGGGTGCGTAATTCGACGCATACTTTAGTCAAAATTATCCAGCCGTTCAGCAGCCCGGCATTACGTCTGACGTCCTATACGCATCCGGAATATCTGACGATGCTAAGCACCTACTTTAAAACCACTGCAGCAGCCGAACGCGGAGACGTTTTTCTCATGCGCGGAACAGAGGGAGAAACCGTCGCGAACGCGAAAAGAGCGCAGCAAATTGCATGGTTTCACGATGGGACGCAGACAACCTTAGTAGAAAAACAGAACGTCGCCGAAGAAATTCCGGCGCTGCCTGAAGAGCGTGATGCCAGCGTAACCGCACGCTGGATAAGACAGGTATTGCGGGGCGATATTGCGCTGCCTAAACCCATTGGAGAGCAGGTCGCGCACTGCAAAGAGGTATGCAAAAGACTTAAAATCCGGCAAAATCTAGCCCATCTTGACTATTAATCATCCCGAAAAGTCCATGTAACAAGGCAAGAAAGTCACATTACTTCGTATGTAAAAACAGGTAATGCTGTTTTATTTTTTATCCGGATTTTCTTCTCAATCAATTTCTTGCGTCCCAGCTACCGGCACGAACAAAATCGATTACGCAACGATTGCACGGCAAAGCAAACACAGCAAGATCCATACACTAACCATCAGGAGTACGCATGGACTGGGCTCTCCCCTCGTTCGCCCTAGCCGACCCTCTTCAGTGGAATGCACTGTTGCTGTTTGGCAGCTTGCTGCTATTCGGATTGCTAGGCGGCTATATCGCGACCAAATCTCCTTGGGTGCCAAGGATTACCGGCTATTTAATCGTCGGTTTCATACTTGGCGTCGGCGGCCTTGATCTGCTATCAGGTGACGTTCTCAAACTGGCGAATATTTTTGCTGACGTAGCCGTAGCCCTGGTCGTCTATCAACTGGGGCGCTACGTCGACATTGGCTGGCTGCGGCGTGAAAAATGGCTGCTAGCAACAGTCTTGCTAAGTTCAGCACTCTGTTTTGTATTTGTCAGTGGTGCCTTGATGTGGCTGGGAACGTCAAGCGTATTGGCATTATTAGGCGGCGTCCTCGCCATCGCCACCGCCCCGGCGGTCATCATGGTCGTCGTCAGAGATCTCAAAGCAGAAGGTCAGGTCACCCGACGTTTGGCGGCCATGACTGCGTTAAATAATTTTGTGGCAATACTAGTGGCTTACGCGCTCTTGCCTGTCATCGCACATGAAGGCACGACACCGTTTATCACGCTGTTGACGCACACCGCGTATTCACTGATCGGCTCGTTATTGCTGGCCTATGTCACTTATCGCCTGATGATCCCGTTGGCGCGCTTGCTGGGTCGCCAACCTAGCCGCCAGTTCGTCCTCGTGATTGCGGTGATTTCGCTTGCTATCGGCGCTGCCCACGCCTTGCAGTTGCCTGTGCTGCTGACGATGTTGATCTTCGCGATCATGTCAAAAAATCTTGATCATCAATACGATTTGATGGAGCTAGAGTTTGGCGTTGCCAATGAATTGTTCATCGTGATGCTGTTCGTCACCGTCGGCGCCTCCATACGCTTAAACGACTTGTCGATGGTCGGCCTGTCAGTCATCGTATTAATCGGCGCACGCTTCCTGGCGATGGCCTGTGGGGTATTTACTTTTGCCCATTTCGCCAAAATGAAATGGAAGCAAGCCGCATTGATTACCTTGGGCACGCTACCGATGACGGAAGCTGGCCTGGGATTGATGCAAACCATTTCTTATCTTTATCCGCACACCACTGCTGACGTTCTGCCATTGCTGGCCGGTTGTCTGATCGTGTTGGAATTATGTGGACCGATCGCAACGCAATTTGCGTTAATTAAATCTGGCGAGAGTGGGCGCGAAGGCTAACGCCTTAACCGACCTACGCCAAAGGAGACAAATATGATGGCAAGCGACGATCAAAATATGTCAGTAACGTTACCCTTTACCTCTTCGACACCCTTTACGATGGGTATCGAACTGGAGCTGCAACTTGTCAATCGGCGCAACTACAATCTGGCTAGTGATGCTGTCGATCTTTTGACATGGATTGAGCCGCGCGATTTGCAAAAACAAATCAAGCTAGAAATGACGCAAGGCATGATCGAGCTTAATTCCGACATCCATACCAGCGTTGCTCCCCTGATTGAGGAGTTAAAAGAGTTGCGCTCTGCACTCAATAAAGGCGCGCAGTATCTCAACATTGACGTCTCCGGTGGCGGTGCCCATCCGTTTCAGCACTGGAACGAACAACGGATTACACCGAGCGAGCGGTTTAATCAATTGCATGAAAAATACGGTTACCTGGCTAAGACTTTCACCGTATTCGGTCAGCATATTCATATCGGGGTCCCCAGTGGCGACGATGCACTGTATTTAACCCATGCTTTTTCACGTTTCGTGCCGCATTTCATTGCTCTCTCGGCCGCATCACCGTTTTATCAAGGCGCAGACACCCAGTTCGAATCTTCGCGCAGCAACGTGGTGCGTGCGTTCCCGCTCTCGGGCACTGCGCCCGTGGTTCACCATTGGACGCAATTTGAAGCGTATTACAACGAACTGCTACAGATGGGCATCATCAGTAGCATGAAGGATTTTTATTGGGATATTCGACCTAAGCCCGAATATGGCACCGTCGAAATTCGTGTCTGCGATACGCCGCTCACCGTCGAGCATGCGGCCCATTTAGGCTGCTATGCGCAATTACTAGCGCGCTGGATATTGACTGAGCGACCATTCGCTATCACTGATGACTTTTATTTGTTATATCAATTCAATCGCTTTGAAGCCAGCCGCTACGGTCTGAACGGCTCCTACGCGATTCATGGCGAAACGCTGGCAGAATCATCGAAACAGCCGATTTATGCGCATCTGTTGACGCATTTGCAAGACTTGGAGTGCTATACCCAAAATGACGCTGAGCGATTAACGCTCAAACGTTTGCGCAACATGGCAAATAATCGTTTTAGCGACGCTGACTGGCTGCGAGAAACGTTCACGCAGCGCGGCTCTTTAAATGACATGATGCGGCTCTCATCCGAGTTGTGGATGGGGCAAACACCTCCACCATACTTTCAATAGACTAGTAACTTGAACGCCATTTGAATTTACCTGACACATAAATAGTATACAAATAACAACATAAATGATAAAACAATTTGATGTCGCCGTCATCGGCGCGGGCGCTGCTGGCATGATGTGCGCTGCAGTTGCCGGTCAACGCGGCAAAAAAGTAGTCCTGATCGATCATGCAACCAAATTAGCAGAAAAGATTCGCATTTCCGGTGGAGGGCGTTGCAACTTCACGAATATTGCCGCAGCCCCGCAACATTATCTTTCGCAGAATCCCCATTTTTGCAAAAGTGCGTTATCTCGCTACACCCCGCAGGACTTTATTAATTTGATAAAACGCTATCGCATCAGCTATCACGAGAAGCATAAAGGGCAACTATTCTGTGACGACTCTGCTGAGCAGATTATTGCGATGCTCAAAGCGGAGTGCGCTCTGGGCAACGTTAGCTGGCGCATGCCATGCAGCGTGGCTGGCATTGGCAAGGTTGGTGATGTGTTTCGAATCGATACGGATGCCGGAGAAATTTTGGCAAGTAACATTGTCATCGCTACTGGCGGATTGTCCATTCCAAAGATCGGCGCGACTGATTTCGCCTATCGTATAGCGCAACAATTTGACATAAAAATGATTGCACCACGCCCTGGCTTGGTGCCGCTCACCTTCGATGCTGGTGGCTGGGAACCATACATACCGCTTGCCGGGATCGCATTGCCGGTTGAAGTTGTGGCGGGAGATCAAAAGGCACGCGGCTACTTCAAAGAAGATTTGTTGTTTACGCATCGCGGTTTGTCCGGACCGGCAATCCTGCAAATTTCCAGCTTTTGGCAACCGGGCCAGCCACTTAGCTTGAATTTGTTGCCAGAAATTGATATCGCCGAAACACTGATTGAGGGTAAAACGTCCATCAAAAAGAATCTTGGAAATGTCTTCTCGCAATGGCTCCCTAATCGATTAGCGCTTGGTCTTCTTGAGGCGAATGGAATCGATCCTGCTGCACGCGTGGCCGATACGCCGGATCGTATTTTGCGTAAGTTAAGCGATACAGTGAATCGGTGGGTAATCACTCCCAATGGCTCCGAAGGCTATCGCAAAGCCGAAGTCACTCTCGGCGGCGTGGACACACGCGAATTGTCCCAGCAAACCATGATGGCTAATAAAGTCCCAGGTTTGCACTTTATTGGCGAAGCAGTCGACGTTACCGGCTGGTTGGGAGGCTATAACTTCCAATGGGCCTGGGCTTCAGGCACAGCGACTGGACTTTCTTTTTAATCATTTAAACAGAACGTTTTTGTTCAACGCAATGCCTGCGTTTAGTCCAATCACTTTCACTTTCAAGAGATGAACACTATGCCAAACAACTTGCCAAATAATCAACCCCGCATCACATCCCAGGAAACAGAGAACACAGGAGCCATTGATTTGATCCAGTTATGGAGCACGATCAAACAGCAATGGGTCATTGTGTCTACATGCATTGTCCTGGGCTGTGCAGCCGCAGTAGCGTTATGGCTAACATTGCCACCAAAATGGCAAGCTACGGCAATCCTTCAAATTGGCCAAATGCCATTAAGCATGTCATCTAAAGAGGCACCTCAGACCGTATTGGTGGAACCCCCGGCACAAGCTGTAGAACGTCTGAATCATCGCGAGCAGGAAGATAAAGCGCTCGCAGCATTAGGATTACCCATTGATAATGAAGTGGACAAAGGTACTGCTTTATTTCGTAAATCACTTAAAGGGACGGTAGTTAGAAATACCAATTTTATTGAGATTAGCGTAGCTGCCTACTCGATTGAGGACGGGAAAAAATATTTAAATGCTGCCATTCAATCGCTCATTGAAGTTCACAATCAACGGATGGCTCCGGTATTAGACAACGTTAATGCCCAGGTGAAAGAAAACACCGCACAGATGGCAGAGGCGCAATCGCAACTGGCAAACCTACAAAAAATAGTCCCCGCCATGCCAAAATCGGACAGCCAATTCGCTCCACGTGTCATCGCCGCAGATTTACTGGCAAAGCAGAACGAGCAAATACAACATCTGACGAAAGAGCGAAACGCACTGTCTGATATATTGCTGCCATCGAACACGTACCCTACATCGGTCATTGATGCAGTTTTTGTACCCGAACGTCCTTACTTTCCTAAACTGTCACTCATCCTTCCCATTGGCCTGTTTTTGGGTACTGCTATCGGTATTGCACTCGCACTGATGCGCAAACGCCGGCAGAATAATGACCTTAAAACGTCATAAATTACACGAGCAACGATTCCAATCGATCAGAGCACTTCCCTTTATTGTTTTCGCCTGCTATAATCGCCCTCTTCCTAATTTAACTAATGGTTTGAATTTACATGACCACAATTCGTCTTAAAGAAAACGAGCCGTTCGAAGTTGCGATGCGTCGCTTCAAGCGCACTATCGAAAAAACAGGTCTATTGACTGAGTTGCGCGCGCGCGAGTTTTACGAGAAGCCGACAGCTGAACGTAAGCGCAAGCTAGCAGCTGCCGTGAAGCGTCATTACAAACGCATCCGCAGCCAGCAATTGCCGAAAAAGCTGTACTGATTCCTCACCGCACTTGTTGCGGTGACAAGATAAGAATTACAAACCCGCTCCGGTGTTGTTCCGCAGCGGGTTTTCCCGTTTATTGATTTCATCTGGAGAATCACATGGGCCTTAAAGAGCAAATCACTGAAGACATGAAGGCCGCAATGCGTGCCAAAGAGACTGCGAAACTTAATACCATTCGCCTGATCACCGCAGCAATGAAGCAAAAAGAAATTGATGAGCGGATAACTCTAACCGACACGCTCGTCCTTGCCATCATTGAAAAAATGATTAAACAACGCAAAGACTCGATCACCCAATTTGAAGCTGGAAATCGCCAGGATCTGGCCGATATAGAAAAAGCGGAACTGATCATTCTTGCGGCCTATATGCCCGCCGGATTATCCGAAGCAGAAATCCTGGCAGAAGTTGCCGCAGCCGTTAGCGCAAGTGGTGCCACTGGCCCGCAAGATATGGGCAAAGTCATGGCCATACTAAAACCAAAATTAGCCGGCCGCGCCGACCTGACAGCAGTATCAGGTCTGGTGAAAGCCGCATTGAACGCAAACGCTTAAGTACGCATACCGCCGGTGATCCCACCATCCTTCATTCAGGATCTCCTTACACGCGTTGACATTGTCGACGTGGTGGGACGATACGTGCAGCTCAAAAAAGGCGGCGCAAACTTTATGGGTTTGTGCCCGTTTCACAACGAAAAATCCCCCAGCTTTACTGTCAGCCCTACCAAACAGTTTTACCACTGCTTCGGCTGTGGCGCGCATGGCACTGCGATTGGATTTTTGATTGAATATTCCGGCCTGGGCTTTGTCGAGGCCGTCAAAGATCTGGCACAAAATGTCGGTATGGTCGTACCGGAAAACGACGACAAAATTCCGCCCGCCCAACGCGCCGCCTATCAGGCGCAAAGCCTGGCTTTATCTGAAGCAATGACCATCGCCTGTGACTTTTATCGACAAAATTTGCGAAACGCCCCGGAGGCAGTCGCGTATTTAAAAGGGCGCGGACTGACGGGTGAAATTGCCGCCAAATTTGGCTTGGGTTACTCAATAGACAATTGGGACAGCCTGCGTACGGCCTTCCCGGATTATGAAGTAACCGCCTTGGTCGAATCCGGCCTGGTCATTGATCGCACCGACGAAGAAGGCAACAACCGTAAGCGCTATGACCGCTTCCGCGATCGCATTATGTTTCCCATCCGGAATACCAAAGGCCAGGTCATCGGATTTGGTGGTCGCGTAATGAATCATGGCGAACCAAAATACTTGAATTCGCCGGAAACACCCTTATTTCAAAAGGGCAGCGAGCTATACGGTTTGTTTGAAGCGCGCCAGGCAATTCGTGACGCAGGTTACGTACTGGTAACAGAAGGCTATATGGACGTAGTCGCTTTAGCACAACTAGGCTTTCCACAAGTGGTCGCCACTTTAGGGACCGCATGTACGCCAACGCATGTGCACAAACTACTACGACAAACAGACCAGGTTATATTCAGCTTCGATGGCGACAAAGCAGGACAACGCGCAGCAAGACGCGCGCTAGATGCATGCCTGCCGCATGCCAGCGACAATAAAATCATTAAATTTTTATTTTTGCCAAAAGAGCATGATCCGGACAGCTATGTGCGCGAATTAGGTGCTGAAGCATTCGAACGTCAAATCCAAGACGCCATGCCTTTGTCACAATTCTTGCTCAATGAGGTGACTGCAGAAGTCGATTTACGAACATCAGAGGGGCGTGCCCGTGCACAATTCGATGCCAAGCCATTGCTCCAAATAATGCCCCCGTCATCGCTACGACTTCAGATCGTACGAGGATTAGCACAGCTAACGCAATCAACCGCTGCTGAAATTGAGTCCTTGTTCGAACTAGCCAAACCGATTGCACGCGCCCGTCAAGCGCCACCGCGCAGCAATCGCCCGGCCCCAGTCGGGTTAGAGCGACAAATTATTCGACTCATGGTGGCCCATCCGTCACTGACATCGGAGCTAGACGACGCAGCACTAGAAGTAGTAGCAAATTTTGCCCCAGATTGCGCAGAAATGTTGGCACAACTCATTGGAGCGAGCCAAACGATGGGGGCGCAAGCTAGTTTTGCATCACTGGCCGAACACTTACGAGAAGGAGGCGCTGAGTTCGAATTGCTCATTGCTGAAATTGCAGCCGAAGCAGAATCCGACATCGACACTGCTCGCATGGAATTAGCCGACGCAATACGTCAGATAAAAATGAAGATACTTAAAGAAGAGTTGGCGCAATTAGCAGCGACCGGACTAGGAACCGACGATGCCCGCAATCGCTATCGTGAGTTAATTTTGCAGCAAGAACACCTACGGCGCCAGACTGAGGCAGAACTGGCACAACGTTAAACACCAGAAAACTGGTCACCAAAAGTGAAACTGAAGCCGTCTAAAGAGCAAAAAATCGAAATAATCTGCAAACGAACTTTGCTCTTGCATTGGAGGATAGCACCTCCATATGCTATACTTAAAAGCTTTAGATTCAACATCTTAGCGTATTTAATTTATTGTCAAGCTGTAGAGTTTGGAATGTTTTGAAGTGTTATTAGTAAAATTGAGGAATAGCGCGAGAGTTGTCCCTTCAACCTCAACAATAACCAATGCTCAAGCAAAACAGATGAGCATCAGTTGAGGATTCGACCGGAAACTACGAAAGCAAAAATATCGCGCAAATTAGTGTAACCAGTTTGGCAAATAATTCTATGGCAGACGCAATGAAGAAACTAGCGAAACCCCTGAAAATTTCCACCAAAAAAGTGACGCCGACAGCGACAAAATTAGCAGCGCACTCTTCAACTGTAAAACCAACCAAAACGACCGGTACTAAGTCGCTTAGTAAATTGGTAGAAAAATCGCCCGGCCAGAAGATTGGACCGGGTACTAAAAAACTAGCGCCTGAAGTAGCCGTCAACGCTGCTCCCAAGGCAGTTTCTAAGGCGGCTGCAACGCCTACGAAAAAAAGTGCACCAAGAACTGTTGCAAAGCCAGTATCTGCGAAATCGAAAGCCCCTGTGACAAACAAGAAACCTACCGTACTCAAAGTCGTCAAGTCGCCTAAAAACATCGCTCCCGAAGCAGTCGTCCCAAAGGACATGAGCGTGATGATCGGATCAGGCGTTAGTCAGACTACCGATGCCGCTACACTGGCAGCGATTGACACCTCCGGCTACATCTTACCTTCGGTCAAGGTACCCGGTCGTCGTGGTCGCAAGCCGAAAGAATTCCAGCCAGAAAACGATGAGATCGCCGCGCTCAATGCAGTTGAGCGCGCCGAACTTAAGGCCGTTGACAAAGCCAAGGCAAAAGACCGAAAAGCCAAGGAAAAAGCACTGCTGAAAGACGCGTTTTCCTCAGACACAGAAGCCTCTGAAGAAGAGCTCGAAGCGCGCCGTCAAAAGCTGAAAACGCTGATCAAAATGGGTAAGGAACGTGGTTTCCTCACCTTTTCTGAAATCAACGATCACTTACCTGAAAATATCATCGATCCTGAAGCGATCGAAGGCATTATCGGTACGTTCAGCGACATGGGTATCGCGATTTCCGAACACGCTCCCGATGCAGAAACACTACTCTTATCCGATAACGTAGCAACCGTTACCAGTGACGACGAGGCAGAGGCTGCCGCTGAAGCCGCGCTGTCAACCGTTGACTCCGATTTCGGTCGCACTACCGATCCAGTACGCATGTACATGCGCGAAATGGGTTCAGTTGAGCTTCTCACCCGCGAAGGTGAAATCGAAATCGCCAAGCGTATCGAAGACGGCCTCAAGGATATGATCCAAGCCATCTCCGCTTGCCCGACGACGATTGCAGAAATCATTCTGGCTGCAGAAAAAATCTCAAAAGACGAAACCAAAATCGACGAAATCGTTGATGGCCTCGTGGACTTAAACGCAACGGACGAAGCCGTCACCGCCAGCGCTGCAGCAAGCTCTGACGACGATAGCGAAGACGAAGACGAAGAAGACGACGAAGAAGAAGCCGAAGAGGAAGAAGCCAATAGCAATTCCGGTGCAGCAGGATTCTCTGCAGAGCAACTTGAGCAACTGAAACGCGATGCACTAGAGAAGTTTGCAACTATCTCGACGCAATTCGACAAGATGCGTAAAGCCTACGAAAAAGAAGGCTACAACTCTAAGCCTTACGTCAAAGCACAAGAAATTATTTCGAACGAATTACTTGGTATCCGCTTCACCGCCAAAGTTGTTGAGAAATTATGCGACACATTGCGCGGACAAGTGGATGAAGTTCGTAAGATTGAACGCCAGATTCTCGACGTTGCAGTCAACAAATGCGACATGCCGCGCCTGCATTTCATCAAAGTATTCCCAGGCAACGAAACCAACCTTGACTGGGTTGATGGCGAAGTCAACGGCAATCATCCCTACAGCATCGTATTGGGACGGAATGTTCCGGCGGTCAAAGAGTTGCAACAGCGCCTGATAGACCTGCAAGCGCGTGTCGTATTGCCATTACCCGATCTGCGCGGCATCAACAAAAAGATGGGCGCTGGCGAGAAAAAAGCACGTATGGCAAAGCGTGAAATGACCGAGGCTAACTTGCGCTTGGTGATTTCGATCGCAAAGAAATATACCAACCGCGGCCTGCAATTTTTGGACTTGATCCAGGAAGGCAATATCGGTCTGATGAAAGCTGTAGACAAGTTTGAATATCGTCGCGGCTATAAATTCTCGACTTATGCAACCTGGTGGATACGCCAGGCGATTACACGTTCGATCGCAGATCAGGCACGTACCATCCGAATTCCGGTTCACATGATCGAAACGATCAATAAAATGAACCGTATTTCTCGTCAAATTTTGCAGGAAACCGGTGCTGAACCAGACCCAGCAACATTAGCGATCAAGATGGAGATGCCGGAAGACAAGATCCGTAAGATCATGAAAATCGCCAAAGAACCAATTTCGATGGAAACACCGATCGGGGATGACGACGATTCACATTTGGGCGATTTCATCGAAGACAACAATACCTTGGCACCGGCTGATGCAGCATTGCACGCATCGATGCGCGGCGTAGTCAAAGATATTCTTGATTCCCTGACTCCACGCGAAGCCAAAGTACTACGCATGCGCTTCGGCATCGAAATGTCAACGGATCACACGTTAGAAGAAGTAGGAAAGCAATTTGACGTAACGCGCGAGCGTATCCGTCAAATAGAAGCCAAGGCATTACGCAAACTGCGTCATCCTTCGCGCTCCGACAAATTGAAGAGCTTCCTCGAAGGCAACTAGAAATATCTGCTACTTTTATATCCATATTCTTATAAGCAAACGCTAACAATAGTTGCTTTGAAGATGGAAATTCTTCTACAATGCTGATCGGCTTAAAAATAGATTTAAGTAGAAAATCGGCCCCCTAGCTCATGCTTGGTTAGAGCAGCGGACTCATAATCCGTTGGTGCGCAGTTCGACTCTGCGGGGGGCCACCAGAATTAGCATTAAAAACAAGGGGTTACGTTTTCACGTAACCCCTTTTTCTTTACATTTTATAATTTGCATAAGAGTTCAACGAAAGGTCGCTCGAGATTTATCAGTGTAAAGGATTCAGTGTCCAAGTTTCCTGAAGGCGCTCTGATGAGGGATGTGTAGTGCATAGCCATACTAATGACTATACACTTTTTCACGATGACTAATCTGGTGTCTACGGCTAGTAATATCATTCATCAAAGTCTGTCGAAATGCATATAAATTAAACTGATGAATAACAAAAAAGCGAATTACGTTGCCCGTAACTCGCTTTTTTATTTCTCAATACACCGTCAATCAATCCAAATACAAATTAAATCAATGACGGTTATTACACTCGCTTTGTAATTAAATCAAAGTCAGGGTCACGTCAACGTTGCCACGGGTCGCATTCGAATATGGGCATACGTGATGCGCTTTATCGACCAATGCCTGGGCTGCGGCTTTGTCCATACCTGGGATCGAAATTTTCAATTCCACTTCAATTCCAAATCCGCCTGGGATTTGGCCGATTCCAACCAGGCCGGTAATTGCAGTGTCGGCTGGCAAAGTGATTTTATCTTGGGATGCGACGAATTTCATTGCGCCAATAAAACACGCTGAATAACCTGCAGCGAACAGTTGCTCGGGATTAGTACCCTCACCGCCTGCGCCACCTAATTCTTTTGGCGTTGTCAGCTTTACATCCAGAACGCTGTCTGAAGAAGTAGCACGACCATCACGACCACCGGTTGCAGTAGCGGTAGCTGTAAATAGAATTTTTTCGACTGACATAATAATTTCCTTTGTATGAATTGAAATAAATGGCCGCTTAAGAAATCCGTTGAAAACTGATCAGTCGGCCTTACTGATAGTCGGGATATAGACACTACCTTACCGTGCAATAGACAATGAACGGTAATTAAAAATTTAATCACACAATAAAATTGCCAACAATCTAATGGCAATATTTCATCATCGATATGCTTACAATTAAACTAAGGAGTGCACAATTATGGAATGTTACTTGCCATTGCTCCGCGTAACCGCTGTAATTGTCCAGTCAATGCTTTTAGTTCATCTAACGAACATTGCGCGCTGCAACTTACCTGCTGCGGAATAGTTTGTGCCTGTTGACGCAGATTTTTACCCATATCAGTCAAGCTTACAATGACTTGACGCTCATCATTGACAGCGCGTTGCCTACGTACCAGACCATTCAACTCAAGTCGTTTTAACAGGGGCGTGAGCGTTCCGGAATCCAAATACAAGCGCTCGCCCACTTCCGAAACAGTGACCTTGTCACGTTCCCATAAGGTGAGCATGACCAAATACTGTGGATAGGTAATTCCCAGAGATTGCAGCAACGGCTTATAGATTTTAGTCATAGTCAATGACGCTGAATACAGAGCAAAACATAGTTGATTGTCCAATAACAAACTATCTGACCCAAATGCTTTCTCATTCAAATCGTTATGCATATTTTTGCCGTGATGTGTTTCCATGCTCATGATAATATACTGCTTAAAATTAAATTGCAAACAATTTAATTTCTAACTATTTTCCCTCTATACGACTATTACTAGCACCACGAAAAGAGCTGAGTGCCTTTAGGGCGATTTTGCGTAGTCTTAGAGACTTTTTTCTGAACCGCAGACTCAGCCATCGTCTGACCTAGCGTGAAGACAAGGTACACGAACCGCAGCAACCGGAATGAATTTAGACCATGATGATGGTGAGCATCGCGCAACGCAGTTTTGGCGAGGCGCAGTGAGTTTCGAAAGAAGTCTAATGAAGTCTTGATGGGACACGAACCGATCACTACCGCGCAGAAAAACTAAACGCGCCCGGATACGGCGCGTTTGAAGTAAACTTTCCGCCCATCCCTGCCAGTCTCTTACGGCTCAGTAAGGCCGAACCACAAGAACTGCCAGCCAGCGATGACTTTCACATTAGACCAGTTTTCCCCTGCTACAGATAACCTCAGACGCTCATACTCCCAACGTACTTGCAGCATGATAAGCCGCAACAAAAGTATCAAAATCACAGGTTTGAGTTAGCTCAATCTGCGCTTGCTCTTCCAATGACTTTGCAGCCATCTCGGTGAAGTAGGCGCTCTCTTCCGGACTCGGCGGTTTAGCACGAAACGCTTTGGCATGAAGCTGACTTTGGCGTAATGCAAATGCAGCAAATGTTTCCTTTTGTTCGCGCATCGTTGCCAATACGCGTGCGGACGGTGTCAGTTCTGGCGCGAGTAATTTGCGGCGCTGCTGTTCCAACGCGTCGCCATGCTGCGTATCGTCGCGCTGCACATCGAGCAATGTCGCAGCTGAAGTAATTTTTTCCAATAGATCAATGCCCCACGCTTGCAAAGTCACTGGTACACCGTTGCGTTGCAACTCCAGACCGGGACGACGCCCTTCTTTGACCGCTTTGGCGAAATTTTCAGCATTTTCGAGACTTTCTTCGCCAGTGGTACACGGACTGTCATCGAGCGCACAAAAGTGTAAAAAGGCATCCAGAAAACGGCCGGTTTCCAGGCTTATTCCGGTCGGCTCGAACGGGTCGATGTCCATACACCGTACTTCGATATATTGCACGCCGCGCGCTGCCAAGGCTTGTATCGGCCGCTCACCGCTATTAATGACACGCTTGGGCCGGATGGTTGAGTAATACTCATTTTCGATCTGCAAAATGTTGGTATTAATCTGAATCCATTCGCCATCCCGGTGCGTTCCAATCTCAGCGTACGGCGGATATGACTGGCTCACCGCCTGAGACAAGCTTTTGATGTAGCTGTCCAGATTATTGTAATGCGGGGTCAAATTTTCTTGCGCTTTGCTCTGATAGCCCAGATCGCTCATGCGTAAACTGGTCGCATAGGGCAGATACAGCGTGTCACCGTCGAACGTCTCAAGGAGATGCTCGCGCCCATCTAAAAAGTTGGCAGATAGCGCGGGTGAGGCCCCGAACAAATACATCAACAACCAGCTATAACGACGGAAATTGCGTATCAGCGCAATATAACCATCGGACTGAAACGCTTTTGCTGTGCCAGTATCTCCGACATCCTGTTGCAGCACCGGCCAGATGCCGTCAGCGAGCGAGAAGTTGTAATGAATACCAGCGATGCATTGCATACGCTTGCCGTAGCGCAGCGCTAAGCCCCGCCGATAAACGTGCTTTAGCATGCCGATATGCGAGGTACCGTAATAGCCAATAGGAATCTGTTCCTCAGCCGGTAATTCGCACGGCATCGAATCGCTCCACAACATTTCGTCACCCAATTGCGCATACACAAAGCGATGAATGACATCAAGCTCGGTCATCACGGTGGCGACATCATTTTCGGGTGGCGTGATGAACTCTAGTAACGATTCCGAATAATCGGTTGTGATCTGCGGCTGTGTCAATGCAGCCCCCAGAGCCCGCGGATGGGGCGTCAGCGCAAGTTTTCCATCGGGATTGACGCGCAACGTTTCACGCTCTATGCCACGCAAGCCTTTGCCAAGTAAAGCACGGTGTTGCTGTTGTCCGAGTAAGGCCAGACGGCGGGTGTAATAATCTGTCAATTCGGTATTCCTTTCAATTTTTTGCCTTCCCCGACTATTGTTTTTATGTGCGTAGAGCAGGATCAGACAATGCTGTAGTACGCGAGAATAGCCGAAAACACAAAAGTGCGTCAGCTGTCAGAACCTCCCTCTTAAGGAGCATAAATATGCATCATGATTAATCTGATATACAGAACTAAATACAGCACTAAATACCGAACTAAATCAAAAGATAAATGAAAGATTACTTCATCTGGTGTGCTTTTATAACAACTGTATGCCGCACAAATACATACGTGTATTGCAAAATCGTTCTAGGAATATATAACAACAAAATCGCGATACAACCGTAATTTAGGTGCCGGGAATCAAAGGCCGACAAACTCCCAAGCCAAGCGACGCTTTATAATCTCGTTTTAATTAGCCTTTGCACCCCGCCCCACTATGCCAGCTCAGCTTATCAACGGAAATATCCTCTCACAACAACTACGCGCCGAAGTCGCCATACGCGCCGCAGCATTGACGGCTCAAGGCAAGCGCCCGGGCCTCGCCGTCATTCTGGTCGGGGAAAGTCCAGCGTCGCAAGTGTATGTCCGCAACAAGGTGAAGGCCTGTGAAGACAACGGCCTCTACTCAGTATTAGAAAAATACGATGCCGATCTGACTGAGGCAGCCTTACTCACCCGCATTGACGCCCTCAACCATGACCCAAAAATCAGCGGTATTTTGGTGCAATTGCCTTTGCCTGCGCATATCGATGCCAACAAGGTCATTGAAGCGATTGCCGCTGAAAAAGATGTGGACGGTTTTCATATCAGCAACGCCGGTTTATTGATGACAGGGAACCCATTATTTCGCCCATGCACGCCCTATGGCGTGATGAAAATGCTGGAATCAATCAATTACCCGGTACGCGGTGCGCATGCCGTCATCGTTGGCGCGTCCAATATTGTCGGGAAACCGCAATCGATGCTGCTCTTGCAAGCTGGCGCGACTGTCACCATTTGTAATTCCAAGACCCGCGACCTAGGTCATCACACGCGCCAGGCAGACATTTTGGTTGTCGCCACAGGCAAACGCAATATCGTCACCGCCGACATGGTCAAGCCGGGTGCCGTTGTCATCGACGTTGGCATGAATCGCGATGACGACGGCAAGCTCTGCGGCGACGTCGATTTTGCCAACGTGAAAGAAGTTGCGGGTTATATCACCCCGGTGCCAGGCGGCGTCGGGCCGATGACTATCACTATGCTGCTAGTCAATACGATTGAAGCCGCAGAAAGAAACTAAGCTCATGACCTCACCATTGACCCATCAAGACAATCCCCTGTTAGATTTCTCAGGTTTAGCGTCCTTCGACAAGATTCGGCCAGAACACGTCACGCCAGCCATTGCCGAATTATTAGAGCAGGCAAGCATCGTCGTGGGGCTATTAGAAGTGCCTGAAATATCGGTAAGCTGGGAGTCATTCGTCGCACCACTCGAAAATGTTACCGAAAAACTCGGACGGGCATGGGGCATCGTGGGGCACTTGAACGCCGTGATGGATAGCCCTGAACTGCGTGCGGCTTACAACGAAAATCAGCCTAAACTGATCGAATTCTGGACTTCGCTGTCACAAAATCTGGCGTTATTCGAGAAGTACAAAACCCTCAGCACCAGCACTGCATTCGCCACCCTTTCGTTAGCGCGTCAGAAAATCATTGGCAACGCCGTGCGCGATTTCAGACTTGGCGGAGCTGACTTGGGAGATGTTGATAAAGCACGTTTCGCCGAGATTCAAGAGAAATCCGGCGCACTCACCACGCGATTTTCAGAAAATATTCTCGACGCCACCAACGACTACGCCTTATTCATTACCGACGAAGCCGAATTAGCAGGCATGCCAAATGACGTGAAACAAGCGGCCCATGCAGCCGCCCTGCAAGACGCCAAAGAAGGCTACAAATTTACGCTGCACTTCCCGTCCTATTTTCCGATTCTGCAATACGCCGACAGCCGGGCTCTGCGCGAAAAGATATATCGCGCCAACGCCACCAAGGCGTCGGAACTGGGCAGTAAACCGGAATGGGATAACACCCAAAACATCGTCGACATTTTGAAATTGCGCAATGAAGAAGCGGCGTTACTCGGACTGAAGAGTTACGCTGAATTGTCGCTCGTGCCAAAAATGGCGCAAACCCCAAAAGAAGTCATCGATTTCCTCGAAGACCTCGGCCAGCGCGCACGCCCTTTCGCCGAAAAAGACTTAGCAGAGTTGCGCGCCTTCGCCAAAGATCAGCTTGGCATTGCGACCCTGGAAGCCTGGGACAGCACTTACGCGTCCGAAAAATTGCGCGAGCAACGCTATGCCTTTTCAGAGCAAGAAGTAAAACAATACTTTCCCGAATCCAAAGTCGTGCAAGGCTTGTTCGCTCTGGTACAGAAGTTATTTTCAGTCGATATCAGCGCAGATCAGGCACCGGCCTGGCATCCTGATGTGAAATTTTTCAAGATACAAAAAGACGGCAAATTGCTCGGTCAATTTTATCTGGACCTTTATGCACGCAAGGGTAAGCGCGGTGGTGCGTGGATGGATGATGCGCGTGCCCGTCGTCGTCTGGCCGATGGCATTCAAACCCCGATCGCTTACCTGACCTGCAATTTTTCTGCCCCTGCTGTCGTCGATGGCAAGGCCAAACCGGCGCTATTTACCCACGACGAAGTCATCACGCTATTTCACGAATTTGGCCACGGCTTGCATCACATGCTTACTCAAGTCGATGAAATCGGCGTCTCCGGCATCTCTGGCGTGGAATGGGATGCGGTTGAATTACCCTCCCAATTCATGGAAAACTTCTGCTGGGAGTGGGATGTTCTGCAAGACATGACCGCCCAAGCCGCATCGGGCGAGCCGTTGCCACGTGCGCTGTTTGACAAAATGACTGCCGCCAAAAACTTCCAGTCCGGCCTGCAAACTCTGCGTCAGGTCGAGTTTTCATTAGTTGATATGCATCTGCACGACCAATACGACCCCCATGGCGCACAAACCGTGCAAACACTGATCGACCAGGTGCGCAGCCAAATCGCCGTGCTAACGCCGCCTGCCTTTAATCGTTTCCAGCATTCCTTCTCCCATATTTTTGCCGGCGGTTACGCGGCGGGCTATTACAGCTATAAATGGGCCGAAGTGTTGTCAGCTGATGCATACAGTGCATTTGAAGAAGCAGCGAATGGCGGCAACGTGATTTCAGCGGAAACAGGCCATCAATTTCAGCGCGAAATCCTGGCGGTAGGCGGCTCCCGACCAGCGCTTGAATCGTTTAAAGCTTTTCGTGGTCGCGCACCAAACATTGATGCATTGTTGCGGCATAGCGGTATGGCTGGCTGATTGACGCAAAAGATTGCCGGGCAGATACATTCTGCACGGAAATCATCGAGTCGGTGCATCACTTTATACAAGGAAAATCAGATGAAACTGGCGGCGTCCTTATTGTCAATTGCAGGCTTGGTGGTCTGCCTGTTGGCCACACCAAGTGGTCAAGCGGCGCTCTACAAATCCGTGGGACCAAACGGCCAGGTCACCTATAGCGATATCCCGCCAGAGTCCGGCAAAATTGTCGAAAAAAAATCCCTCACAACCAGCAATGAGAGCGATACGAGCGGATTGCCATACCTACTCGCCCAAGCAAAAAAAAATAGCCCCGTTACCTTATACACATCGGCTGTGTGCATCCCTTGCGACGACGGACGTCAGTTACTCAATCGGCGTGGTATTCCATTCAGCGAAAAAACGGTCAATAACAACGAGGACATTGCGCGCGTAA